>JADJTL010000006.1 GCA_016711215.1 Pseudomonadota bacterium
GCCGCTCCGGCAGCAGCAGCCCCTTGTAGACCAGGGTCTCCGAGGAGAGGCTGGCGATGTGGAAGCGGCCGTCGGGATCGGCGCCGGCGTCGGCGACGCGGTTCTCGGCCAGCTTGCGGATGATGTAGAGCTTGCGCTCGAAGGCGCTCGGTGGGAGCCGGCGCAGTCGGATAAAGAGCTGACGGAAGGCGGGCATGACCTGGCGCGCCAGGGGTCCGATCTGCGACGTATCGATCGGCACCTCACGCCAGCCGATCACCTCTTGGCCCTCTTCCTGGACGACGCGCTCGACCAGCTCCTGACAGGTGGCGCGCGCGCGCCGGTCCGGGGGGAGAAAGACCTGTGCGACGCCGTAGCGCCGGCGCCGCAGCTCACCGAAGCCGAGCCGCAGGCCCTCGCGCTTGAAGAAGCGCTCGGGGATCTGCATCAAGATCCCGGCGCCGTCGCCGCTGTCGGGGTCGCAGCCGCAAGCGCCACGGTGGCTGAGGCGGCTCAGGACCTCGAGTCCCTGCTCGACGATGGCGCGCGACTTCTCACCTTTGATGTGGGCGACGAAGCCGACGCCGCAGGCATCGTGCTCGGTCTCGGGGTCGTACATGCCCCAGCGTGTCGGTTTGCCGGTCGGTGTGGCTGTCGGTGTGGCTGTCGGTGTGCCTGTCGGTGTGTTCATGCTTCTTTCCTTGCAACCCGGCGGCCTGCAACCCACTCGCACCTTGGCCCGCCCGCGCAGCCTCGGCGACCGCCCACGATTGCGGGCGCAAAATAGCCTCTCGCCAGGCGCTCGTCGAGCCCCCCGCAGTGGCTCTTGGGCGTCGTCCGGCGTTGCCCGCCAGCGCGTCGATCGCGCGGCGAAATCGTTGATTATCTGTATTCTCGGGGCGGATCCGGGCTATCGGCGGTCTGGAGGCCGCCGCGTGGCAGGCTCAGGATTCGGCAGGCGGGTCCTGCTTGTCGCCACCGCCACTGTCGCCACCGCCACTATCGCCACCGCCACTGTCGCCACCGCCACTGTCGCCACCGCCACTGTCGCCACCGCCACTGTCGCCACCGCCACTGTCGCCACCGCCACTGTCGCCACGCCGCTTGGGTGGCGGCTTCACGCCAGGGGGCGCATCGGTGGGCGCGCGCGGCGGGCCGTAGTCGGCCTCGAGCTTGCGCTCGAGCCGGTCGAGCAACTGCAGCTCGACATAGGAGGGTTGGTGCTCGATGTCGAGCTGCAGCTTGACCGCCGGCGCCGAGGCGTCGCCGCTCGGGCTGTCGACGCGAATCAGCTCGAGTGAGGCCGCGCATTCCTTGACGGCGCCGCTGCCCGGGTAGACGAAGGTGATGTAGCCGTTGTCTCGGTCCTTGTCGGTCACCTTGTAGCGGCTGTCGACGCGCAGCAGGCGGACGGTGGACGACCAGACGTTGGTGTAGCGGTAGCCGACCACGCGGGTGGTCTGAGCCCACGCGGGCGTCGCGAGGAGCGGCGCTAGGACGAGGCAGAGCGCTGCGGCGGCTGGCTTGGCCGAGCAGGACCGAGGGCCGGTCTGCCCTCCGCCCTCGCCACCACGGCCGCGCTGCGCGATGCCCTCGGTCACGCTTTGGCCCCCCCGGGCCCACGACAGGCCCCCTCGGCAGCTTCCTCTGCCGCGGAGCCGCTGTCCACTTCGTCGCCTGCCGGAGCGTTCGGCGCCTGAGCGGCGGCTGCAGCACGAGCCGAGTCGCCGACCAGGCGCCGCAGCCCGACATGCGTCGAGAGCATCGCCATCGCGCCAACCCCGAGGTACCAGGCCGCGTTGGCCAGGTGGGAGGTGACGATGAAGGCGGCGCCTCGTTGGTGCAGCAGGCCGGCTGGCACGTAGAGCGCCAGGGCGCCGTTGGCGAAGAGCTCGAAGTTGCCGATGAAGCCCGGTCCCGCCGGAATCATGATGCCGACGCCGATGAGGGCGACCAACGCTGTCGCCTGCCAGGGGGTCAGCCCGAGCGCGAAGCCCTGCGCAAGCACCCAGAGCGCCGCCGCGTTGAGCACCCAATAGCCCGTCGTGGCCAGCAGGAAGGGCAGCAGGCGCCGGGCATCCGGCAGCAGGCGAAAGCCATCGACGATGCCCGCGGCGATCGCCGCCGCGCGGTCGGCGAGGCGTGGTGCGATCAGCGCGACGACGCGCCGGCAGAGGGTGACAGCGCGCTCACGCTGCCAAAGCACGATCACGAGCACGACGGCGGCTGCGCAGAAGAGGCCGAGCGCGAGCACCCCGGCGGCTGTGAGCCAGGCAGGGACCACGACCCCGTCGAGCCGCGCAAGCGCGACCGCGCTGAAGGCGAGCAGGGCCACGACCAGCCCGTCGAAGACGCGTTCGACCACCAGCGTGCCCAAGGCCTGGGTGAAGCGCAGGCGAGGGGGATCGGCGACGAGATAGGGTCGAACGAACTCGCCCATCCGCAGCGGCAGGGCAAAAATGGCGAAGAAGCCGACCGACGAGATCGGCAGCAGGCGGCGGAAGCCCACCGGGTGGATCGGCGCCAGCAGCAGGCCCCAGCGCCAGACGCGCAGGCCGTGCTGCAGGGCCATCACGGCGAAGTAGGGCAGGAGCACCCACCACTGGGCGCGGCCGAGGGCCGGCAGGAGCGCCGAGAACGAGATCTGGCGCGAGGCCAGCCAGAGCATCGCGACGCCAATCAGCGTCGAGAAGAACAAGCGGCGCAACATCGGGCTCATCGCGGAGGGCCTCAAAAAGCAGCCGCGGCACCATAGCACGGGGGCGCTAACCTGCCGCGCCGCGGCGCGCTCTTGACCGAAGAGCGGCCGGACGCGAGCATCAGGCCCGACGCGAGAGCGGAGGTGGCGAATGGTCAAGGAGGTGTGGCGCTACCTGCGGGCCCAGCAGGCGCCGCAGCGCGAGGCGCTCTTTGAGTTGCTGCGGATACCGAGCATCAGCGCCCAGCGCGAGCATGTCGCCGACGTCGCGCGCGCGGCTGAGTGGGTCGCCGAGCGCCTACGTTGGATCGGGCTCGAGCGCGTGGCCGTTCAGCCGACGGCGGGCCATCCGGTCGTCTTCGGGCAGACGGCGCAGCGGCCGGGCCGGCCGACGGTGCTGATCTACGGCCATTACGATGTCCAGCCGCCCGAGCCGCTCGCGCTCTGGACGACGCCGCCCTTCGAGCCGACGGTGCGGCGCGGCCGGCTCTACGCCCGCGGTGCCGCGGACGACAAAGGTCAGCTCTTCATCCACCTCGCGGTGCTCGAGGCCTGGCAGCGCGCAGGCGGTGGCTGCCCGGTCAACGTCAAGGTGCTCTTCGAGGGCGAGGAGGAGATCGGCAGCCCGCACCTGCCCGCGCTGCTGCGCGCACGCGCGAGCGCCCTGGCCTGTGATGTCGTCCTGGTCAGCGACACGCATATGCTGGGGCCGCGCACGCCCAGCATCACGGCTGGGCTGCGCGGGATCTGCTGCTGCGAGATCGTCGTGCGCACCGCGAAGGCCGATCTCCATAGCGGCAACTGGGGTGGTGCCGTGGCCAATCCGCTGCAGGTGCTCGCCGAGCTGCTGGTGGCCTGCAAGGATCCGCGCAGCGGCAAGGTGCGCATCGCCGACTTCTATGCCGACGTCAAACCGCTGCCAGCCCGTTGGCGGCGGGCGCTGGCCGAGACGCCACACGACGAGGCGGCGCTGGCGCGCAGCTTGGGCGTCCCCGCCTTCTTTGGCGAGTGCGGCTATGGCACGCTGGCGCGCATCGGGGCGCGACCCACCTTCGAGATCAACGGCGTGATCGGCGGTTACGCGGGCGAGGGGATCAAGACCGTGCTGCCCTGCGAGGCGCGCGCCAAGGTGTCGATGCGCCTGGTTCCGGAGCAACGGCCGGCAGCGGTGCTCGCGGCGCTCCGCCGACATCTCGTGGCCTGCGCCCCGGCGCATGCGCGGGTCAGCGTCCGACCGCTGGAGAATAGCGCCCCCGCGGTGCGCCTGGATCAAGATTTCCCCGAGCTCGACGCGGCGCGCCGCGCCGTCCGCCGGGTCTTCGGTCGCGAGCCGCTGCTGGCGCTCGAGGGCGGCTCGGTGCCGATCGTCGCCGCGTTCAGCCGTACGCTGAAATGTCCAACCCTGCTGCTGGGCTTCGGGCTGCCCGATGACAACCTGCACGCACCGAACGAGAAGCTCGACCTGTCGATGTTCGAGCGCGGCACGCGCACGGTCGCGCTGCTCTTCGCCGAGCTGGCGGCGCGCCCCTAGTAACCTGGCCTGCGGCGCCCAGCCCCGACGCCCCTTCGTCCTTGGAGCGTCACAAGCTCGCGCCCAGCCGCGACGGCGTCGGAGCGCCCTTAGTCCTCGGCGTCGATCGCTTCGGACTCGTCCTCGAGGGCCTCGGCGACTACCAGGGAAGGCTGCTGCTGGCGGAACTCGCCCTCCCAGCGGGCGATGACGACGGTCGCGAGACAGTTGCCGATGACGTTGACGGAGGTCCGCGCCATGTCCATCAAGCCGTCGATTCCCAAAATCAGGTTGATCGGCCAGACGGGTAGCTGAAAGGAGGCGGCAGTGCCGAGGAGGATCAGCAGCGAGGCGCGTGGGACGCCGGCTACCCCCTTGCTCGTCAACATCAGGGTCAGCACCATCAGCAGCTGTTGGCCTAGCGACATCTCCACGCCGGCGGCTTGCGCGACGAAGACCGAGGCCATCGAGAGGTAGAGCGAGGTCCCGTCGAGGTTGAAGCTGTAGCCGGTGGGCATCACGAAGGCGACGATCTGCCGCGGCACGCCGATCGCCTCCATCCCCTCCATCGCGCGCGGCAGCGCAGCCTCGGAACTCGTGGTGGCGAAGGCGATCGAAACCGGCTCCGCAATCGCCCGTATGAAGTCCCGTATCGGCACCTTGGTCAGGCGAGCGATCGGCAGCAGCACGCCGAGCAAGAAGACCACCAGCGCGCCGTAGAGGGTGAGCATCAGCTGGGCCAGGTTGAAGAGCACGCCCGTCCCCATGCGGCCGACCGTATGCGCCATCGCCGCACCGACGCCGAGCGGGGCCAGCAACATCACCAGGTTGGTGAACTTGAACATCGTCTCCGCCAGGCTCTCGCAGAAGTCGAGCAGCGGTCGCCGGCGGGCGCTGGGCAGCATCGCCAGCGCGATGCCGAAGACGATGCAGAAGACGACGATCTGCAGCACCTCGCCCTCGGCAATCGACTTGGCGATGTTCTCGGGGAAGATATGCAGCAGGGTGTCACCAGCGCTGCGGGTGACCGCTTTGGCGGCCGCGACCTGCGAGACGCCGGTGGAGTCGATGCCGACGCCGGCGCGCGTGACATTGATCGCGGTCAGGCCGACGACGAGCGCGAGGGTGGTCACGCCCTCGAAGTAGATCAGGGCCTTGATCCCCATCCGGCCGACCTGCTTGATGTCGTGGTGACCCGCGATGCCGACGACGAGCGTGGCGAAGAGCAAGGGGGCGATGATGGTCTTGATCAGGCGCAGGAAGAGGTCACTGAGCACGTCGAGCCGCACGGCGGCCAGCGGCCAATCGATCCCGATCGTCGCGCCGATCACCATGCTGACGAGAATCGCGGCGGTCAGCGAGCGGCGTTTCGCCGCGTACGCCACGAGCGCGCCGATGGCTGTCCAGCGCGCGCTGCGCAGCAGCAGCGCCGGCAAGGGCAGAATCCCAAAGTGCGATAGTGCCGCAAGGGTGGCCGCGACGATCAGCAGCACTGTTGCGATCAGGAAGAGGCGGCGTTGCATCGCGTGGCTCCCGAGGGCCGCAGCGGCGGCGGCGGCAAAGTAGCGTCCCGTGGGTGGTGGGGCCAAGGACAATTCGGCAAGGACAATGCGCCAAGGACCGCTCACCACCGGACCGCTCGCGCTGGGCAACTCGCGCTGGGCAACTCGCGCTGGGCAACTCGCGCGGGTTCCTGCGCCGCTGCGCCGAACGAAGGGCCCGGCGATCGCTTGGTCGCTCGCTCCCATCGCCAGCCACGGCGCTGATCCGCGGTTGGCGGCGCGCAGGCCACCGACGGCCGCAGTGTTCGGCGCGCGCGGCGCCCTGCCCTTGGCCGGGCAGCGGGGCAGCGGTATAGCTCGCAGACGATGCGTTACCCTCGCGCCACCTTGATCAGGCCGGTCGCGGCGCATGTGCGGCGTGGCCACCCCTTTATCTGGCGCGAGGCGCTGCGGCTGCCCGCGGGGCTCGCCGCCGGCGATGTGATCGATGTGGCGGATGGCCAGGGGCGCTTCGTCGCGCGTGGGGTCGCCGAACCGACCTCACCGATCGCCTTCCGCGTCTGGACGCTCGACCCGACCCGCGCGGTGGATGCGGCGCTGCTGAGGGAGCGCCTGCGAGCGGCGGTGGCCTTGCGCCGCGAGCTCCTCTCACCCGAGGTTACCGGGTATCGGCTCTGCCACGGGGAGAACGACGGGGTCCCGGCCCTGCAGTGTGACGTCTACGAGGACGTGGCGTCGTTGCGCACGGATGGGGCGATCGGCCTGGCCTGGCAGGAGCGCTTCGTCTCGGCGATCGCGCACCTGCTGCGCCCGCGCGCGATCGTCGTGCGTAACCCGCAGCGCGAGGGTGGCGCCGCCAGCCTGGTGGCGGGGCAGCTCGCGGGGCCCGTCGTGATTCGCGAAGGGGGGCGGCGCCTGGCGGTAGACGTGCTGCGCGGGCAGAAGACCGGGGCCTTCCTCGACCAGCGGGAGAATCGCGATCGCGTCGGGAGCCTGGGCCAGGGGCGCCGGGTGCTCAATCTCTTCTGCTACACGGGCGGCTTTTCCGTCGCGGCGGCCCTCGGGGGCGCGCGCCAGGTGGTCTCGGTCGACCTCGCCACGCCGGCCGTCGAGGCGGCGCGGGAGAACTTCCGCCTCAATGGGATCGACCCGGCGGGCCATGGATTCGCGGTCGCCGACGCCTTCGCGTACCTCGAGGCGCTCGCTGCCGGCGAGCCCCAGCATGACCTGATCATCGTCGATCCGCCCTCCTTCGCGCCCAACCAGAAGGCGCTCGCCAAGGCCAAGGCGGCCTATCTGCGCCTGAACACGCTGGCGCTGGGCGCGCTCCCTGACGGCGGTTGGTTGGCCACGGCGAGCTGTTCGAGTCACCTGCGCGAGGTCGACTTCCTCGCGCTGATCGCCGAGGCGGCGGCGGCGGCCGGACGCGCGCTGACCATCGCCGGTGTCTTTGGCGCGGGCGTGGACCATCCGACGCGTCCGGGCTTCGCCGAGGGGCATTATCTCAAGTTCGTGCTCGCGCGGGTGGTGTCGGGGCGTTGAGGTTCAGGGGGCTGCCCGCTGGCGCGAGGCGCCCGTGGGCGGGCATAGTGTGGCGACCAAGAGCAAGGTGGTGGACCGTGAGCGAGCACGAGCGCGATGGCAGCGATGGGCAGGACGAGGCGCAGCGCGGGCGGGCAGCTGGCGCCGGGCTGGCGCGGCGGCCGCATCCCGAGTCGCTGATGATGAGCTACGGCTACGATCCGCACCGCTCGGAGGGTGCGCTGAAGTCGCCGATCTTTCAGACCTCGACCTTCGTCTTCAAGACGGCGGAGGAGGGGAAGGCCTTCTTCGAGGTAGCCTACGGTTTGCGTGAGAAGGGCCCGAGTGAGGCCCTGGGCTTGATCTACAGCCGCCTCAACAACCCGGATCTCGAGATCCTCGAGGATCGCCTCGCGCTCTGGGATCAGGCCGAGGCCTGTGCCGTCTTCGAGAGCGGCATGGCCGCGATCGCGACGACCCTGCTGGAGCTGCTGCGACCCGGCGACGTGGTGCTGACCAGCGAGCCACTCTACGGCGGCACCGAGTATCTGCTGGGCCACATTTTGCCGCGCTTTGGCATCCAGCACGTCGGTTTCCGCGCCGATGGAGGGGTCGACGCGCTGCAGGAAGCGCTGGCCCGCGTCGCCTCGCTCGGCCGTCTAGGCGCGATCTTTATCGAGACGCCAGCCAATCCCACCAACGCCTTGGTCGACATCGCCGCCTGTCGCGCCTTGGCCGACGCGCAGTCGGGCGACGGCGGCGCCGTCCCCGTGATCGTCGACAACACCTTTCTTGGTCCGCTCTGGCAGCATCCGCTGCAGCATGGGGCGGATCTGGTGATCTACTCGGCGACCAAGTTCATCGGCGGACACAGCGACCTGATCGCCGGCGCTTGCCTCGGGTCGCACGTGCTGGTGGAGCGCGTGCGCACGCTGCGCACCTTCCTCGGCACGATGGCGGGCCCCTGGACCGGCTGGCTGCTGATGCGCAGCCTCGAGACGCTCAAGCTGCGGATGACCTGCCAGATGAAGAACGCGCGCCGCGTCGCGGACTTCCTCGGCGACCATCCCAAGGTGCGGCGGCTCTTCTACCTCGGGCATCTGCGCGAGGGGGATCCGCAGACCGCGATCTACCGCAAGCAATGTCTGGGGCCGGGCTCGGTGATCGCCTTCGAGCTCGCCGGTGGCGAGGCCGAGGCCTTTCGGCTGCTCAATGCGCTCAAGCTGATCAAGCTCGCGGTCAGCCTCGGTGGCACCGAATCGCTCGCTGAGCATCCGGCGACGATGACCCACGCGGATGTTGCACCCGAGCAGCAGCGCGCGCTCGGCATCGACCCCGCCCTCGTCCGGCTCTCGGTCGGCGTCGAGCACCCCGAGGACCTGCTGGCCGACCTCGAGCAGGCGTTGGCGGCCGTCTAGCGCTGGGCGCGGGGTTGGCCAGCAGGGCTCGGTCAAAGGGCTGCTGATTACTCGCGACGGAGCTCGTCGTCGAGGAGCTCGGCATAGGCTGCGCGCGTCGCGTCGGCGCCGGTTGGGTCCAAGACCGAGGTCGTGCCTGTGGCGAGGTCGGGGAGGCGGTCGATCGGTGTGGCCGATCCGGCGCGGCGCCCGTGGCGCAGCAGGCGGCGGCCGACGCCGAGGACTAGGCCGCTCATCGCCAGCAGCGCCAGCGCCGGGGCGATCCAGCCGTAGAGCGGATTGCGGTCGCTGGTCAGGTTGATCTCCGGGGTGCGAGCCTGCAAGCGCTGCACGATCTGCTCGCGCGGCACGCCCGCGGCCACCCAGTTGCGGATATCGACGCGCCATTCCCCCGCTCGAGGGCTGGGGCAGGCCGAGAGCGTGCGGCCTGGGCAGAAGGGGCTCATCACCGCGGAGGCCACGCTGCTGGCCTCGCGCAGCACGTCGCGCTCGTCGCGCTTGGGACCCGGTGCGCCAGCGGCGTCCCGGAGAGGGGTTGCGAGCGCAAGCAGGAGGACGACGCGGGTGACGACTCGGGTGGACGAAGGAATACGCGACATGGCGCGGACTCTACCGCATCGGCAGCAAAGCGGAAGCGCTGGCTCTGCGTGCGCCGGCTCGCTCCCGAGGCGGGCGCGCCCTGGCGGGGGCCTGCCGGGTCCTTACCGCACCGCGCGACCGATGCGCTCCGCGCGCAGGCCGTCGCGGCCGCGCGACCAGGCCAACGAGACGACGCGGCCGACGATGTCGCGGGCAGGCACCGGCCCCCAGGCGCGTGAGTCGTTGCTCGTGTCGCGGTTGTCGCCGAGCACGTAATAGGCGTTCGTGGGCACCTTGAGCGCGGCCATGTCGGCGAGTTGACCGGGTGCCTGGCCATGGATCAGCCGAAAGCTACGCCCCTGGGCTGTTTCTTCGTAGGTCTGGCAGGGCAGCTCCTGCCAGCGCACGACGCCATTGGACGCCCGCTGCCTGTCGAGGTAGCTGCATGGCCCCGGAATCGGGCGCTTCGGCAAGGGCGCCTTGTCGACGTAGACCACGTTGCCCTCGAGCTGCACGGTGGCGCCACCGGCGGCGATCACGCGGTGGACGAAGAGGTGCCGCTGCTTGGCCGACGCGCCCTGGCCCGACGCGCGGTAGACGACCACGTCTCCCGGTTGGAACGTGCGGGCAAGCTTGTTGACGATAAACACATCGCCGATCGAAAGCGTGGGCTCCATCGACGGGCCGGGCACGCGGAAGGTGTCGACGACGAAGGACTGCAGGCCGAAGCCGACCAGCAGCGCGACCGCCGCGAAGGCAGCCCAGGAGCGGAGCATGCGTCCCCAGCCGCGCGGCGCTCGCGCCGGCGCGGTGACCAGGGCCGCGTCGAGGGCGGCAGCGAGATAGAGGGCCCCGGTCAGCAGCAGGGCGCGGACGCCGAGCGCAGGCAGCAAGAGCAGGCTGAGCAGCACGACCGCCAACCAGCCGGCGCCCCGCCGGGGTCGGCCGCGGAGCAAATGACCGGCGCCGGCGCCCAAGGCCAGCGACACGATGAACGCGAGGGGTCGCTCTTTGCCGCGCGGCGCAGTCGCGTCGCCGCCGCTGCCGCTGGGCTCGTCGTTGCTTGGGGCAGAACTCATGTGGAAACCTCGCGCGACAGTTACGAGCCTAAAACTACGCGCTTCGAGCGCGCGGGAGCAAGCTTGTGCTCGGCCGGGGCCGGCCATGCCTGCCGGCTGGCGAGGCCGCGGGCTCGACAATTGCGGTTCGGCGGGCTGCGCGGGTAGGCTGCGCTGGCCCTGCTGCACCGCCTCGCTGGCCGTGCGGGGGGCGCTGGGCCTTCAGCCCGAAGCGAGGGGCTTGATGAACAGAACCGCCGAGCGATCCGCGCGCTTGGAGCTGGCGGGCGTGCTCCTGCTGGTGACGGTCGTCTCGCTCCCCGTCTTCCTCAATGGCTTCGTGATCGATGATTGGGATCTCATCGTCGACGGTACGTTGATCCATCAGCCGCGCCGCGTCGGTGAGCTTTTCTTCCACCATGCGATGTATGCCGCCGATCCGCGGCAGGCGGCCCAGGCGCCGGAGCTGGCGACCTTCCGGCCGCTGACGCTGATGACCTTCTTTCTCGACGCGCGGCTCTCGGGCCGCGCGCCCTGGGCCTATCACTTGACCAACCTGCTGGCGCACCTGGCCGTGGTGGTGCTGGTCTGGCTGCTCGGCCGGCGCTGGTTGGCGCCCGAGCGACGCCTGGTGGCGCCGTGGGCAGCCGCGTGGTTCGGGCTGCATCCGACGCTGGCGGAGGCGCATATCTGGATCAACGGCCGCTCGGATCCGCTCGCTGCGCTGCTGGGTCTGGCCGCCGTGCTGCTGTGGTCGTCCGAGCTGGCGCGGGCTGGCCCGCGGCCGCGGCGCGCTCTGGTGCAGCTCGCGACGGGACTGCTCTTTCTCGGCGGGCTGCTCTGCAAGGAGGTCTTGCTCTTCGTGCTCCCGGCCCTGCTGCTCTGGGAGGCGGGCGTCTTTCACGGCGCGGTCGATCGGCGGGCCTTCTGGCGCGCGACGGCGCGGCTGAGCCCGCTGTTCTTGGCCGCGGCGGTCTACCTGGTTTGGCGTGTGCGTGCGCTCTCGGGTCTCCAGGGCGGGGGCGAGGACCGGTTGCGCTCCGCCCTGCTGCACCTGCCCTACCTGCTCGGCGATGGTCTGCGGCAGCTGCTGCTGCCGACGCGCACGACGATGCGCCTGCTGAGCGAGGAGTATGCGGCGCTGCCGAGTTTCGTATTCTTCGCGGCCTGGGCTGCCTTGCTGCTGCTGCTCGGACTGGGTTGGCGGGCGCGGCGTCGGGCGCCGCTCTTGGGCTTCGGGCTCGTTTGGTACGCGTGCACGCTGGCGCCGGCCAGTCTCGTCGACTGGCCCGGCTTCGGGCGCTATCTCTATTTGCCCTTCAGCGTGCTCGCTCTAGCTCTTGCCGACCGCGCGCTGGCCGCCGCGCGGGCGTTGCCGCTGCGCCCGCGCCTTCGGCGCTTCCTCGGCGCCGGGGCGCTGGCCTACGGCGCGCTGCTGCTCGTGCTCTTCAGTGTCACGGTGCGGGAATACCGCAGCTGGGAGAGCTTCCATCGCGCCATCGTCGAGGAGAGCCCCGAGACCTCGCATGGCTGGGGCGGTCTCGGCGTGGCCTTTGGCCGCCAGGGCCGTTACCACGAGGCGCGCCGAGTGTTGAGGCAGGCCGTCGCGCGTGATCCCGACAATGCCAACTACTGGCTCAATCTGGGGCTGGCCTACCTGCTGACCGACGCGCCGCGGGCGGCCGAGCGCGTCGCGCTCAATGGCGTCGCGCAGCGCGTCTTGCCGGCCGAGTTCAATAATCTTGCGGCGCTGACGCTGATGAACCGCGAGCTCGATCGGACGGTAGTGCATCTGCTCGAGGCCTTGCTCGAGCGGCCGGACTTCGCCCCCGCGCGGCGGAACATCGTCCTGCTGACGACGCGGCACCCGCGCCGCGTGGCCTATCGCCAGGCCTTCCGCCGAGCGCTCGCCGAGCCCCGCTATGCCGGCCTACGTCGCGGCCTGACGCTCTTCTGACGCTCTTCTGACGCTGCCCTGAACTTCGGCTGGCCGGCCGCGACAGGCGAGGCCGGCCTACAGGATCCCGCGGTGATCGCGTAGGCTGCGGCCGTGACGCACGCGCTCTGGGGTTTTGGCGCCGCGCCCTGGCAGCGGCGGCGATGATCGGGCGATCGGCGCTCGGTCGAGCGAGCGCGACCTGCGCGCTCGTGGCGAGCGTGGCGCTGCTGCCACGCCTGGGGTTGGCCGATGCCGCGCCGCCCGAGTTGACGCTGCGCGGTGCGGAGCAGCTTCCCCTGAGCGAGCTGCGCGCCCTGCTCGGCAAGGTGCCGCGGACGAGGGTCGGGCGCCGGGCCTGGGCCCCGCGGGCCGTGCGGCGCCTCGTGGCGCTCTACCACCGCCGTGGCTACAGCTACGCCCGCGCCTGGTGGCGTTGCGACGGTCAGGGCCAGCTGGCGATCGACCTCGACGAGGGCAAGATGGGGCTGGCCTTCGTCGGCGCCAGCGGCCTGCGGGCGATGCTCTATCAGATTGACGTCTATCTGCCCGGCGGCGTCTTCCACCGCGAGACGATCGATCGCGCGCTCGACGAGCTCAAACGCAAGTACGATCTCTTGACGGCGTACTACCGCGTCAGCGAGGGGCGGCCCTTTGAGGAGAACCGCCTCGGCGCGGCCGTGCCGCAGCGGAGACTGCGGATCTTTGTGCTGACGCGTGAGCGCTTTGGTTGGGACCTGGGCCTGACGCTCGACCCGCTCTGGGGCGTCGTCCCACGCGGCGGCGTCCGCGTGCGCGACGCCCTCCTGCGCGACGATCGCGCCAGCACGCGGCTGCGGGTCGCCATCCCTCACCGGCGCTTCATCGTCGAGGAGTCGCCGAGCTTCCAGTGGGTCCACGGGCGCCTCGAGGCCTCGTATCGCCTGCCTCGGCTCTTCGGCGCGCCGATCGCCCCGGGTCTCGAGGGCATGACCGAGCTCTCGCGCTTCGCCCGCTCCGACGGGCTGATCGCGAGCTACTTCGCCTACCGTGGCGAGCTCTTCGGCAGCTTGCGGCTGCTGCCAGCCCGCTGGTTGACGCTCGGTTTCGGCGCCGGCGTGGCCTTTACGAGGGCCTTCGAGGTCGTCAGCACCGAGGCGCTGGGGGATCGCCAGCTGCTGCGTTACGTCGTGCGCGGGAGCGGCGAGGTGGGCCTCGGCGGCGAGGCGCTCTTGCGCCGCGACCAGCGCACCCGCCTCGGTCTCAGCGCCGCCCTCGGCCTGGTCAGAAACCAGCGGCCGATGGTCAGCACGAAGCTGACTGCCCAGTATGTGCTGCGCCGCGGGCGCGCCGAGCTGCGGCTGCGCAGTCGGCTGCTCTATCTCGGGGGGAGCGTGCGCTTCTGGGATGAGGAGCCGCTCGGCGGGGAGTACCTCCGCACCTTCTTCGACAACCGCTACTGGGTGCGCGAGGCGGCGCAGCTTGGCCTCGCGGGGCGCTGGAATACCTCAGCGCGACTGCAGCTCGGCGTCTTCCATGACGCTGCGCTTTTCCTCGACCGGACGCGCGACTGGCGGCCAGCGAGCCTCGCCGATGCCTTCGGTCCAAGCCTGCACTTCCTGCTCTTCGAGCAGTTCACGCTCGACCTCTACTACGCCTTCGGCTTCGCGCCGGTGGGCTTCGACCACAACTTCTCGTTCGCGCTGCGCAGCGCCTTCTAGCCCCGCCGGCGCTGGCCGGCTACTCCCGTACGCTGCGGAGCGCGGCGAGCAGCTCCTCGTGGACGAGGCCGTTCGAGGCGACGATGTTGCCCGCGTCGAGCACGACCGCGGCGCCGGTGTGATCCGTGACGCGTCCGCCGGCCTCGGCGACGATCAGCGTACCGGCCGCCAGATCCCAGGGTTTGAGGTTGAGCTCCCAGTAGGCGTCGAAGCGTCCGGCCGCGACCCAGGCCAGGTCGATCGCCGCCGCACCCAAGCGGCGCAGCCCCTGGACGCGCGGCAACACCGCCTGCCAGAAGGCGAGGTAATAGGCAGCGCGCTCGCGCCGGTCGTAGGGGAAGCCGCTGGCGACGAGCGAGCGCTCCAGCGTGGGGGTGGTGGAGACGGTCAGCGGTCGGTCGTTGAGGCGGGCGCCGAGGCCGCGCGCGGCCGAGAAGAGCTCGTCGCGCAGCGGGTCGTAGATCGCGCCGGCGACGACGCGGTCGTCCTGCACGATGCCAATCGAGACCGCCACCGCCGGCAGGGCGTGGGCGAAGTTGGTCGTCCCGTCGAGCGGGTCGACGACCCAGAGCGGCTGGCCGGGGGCGCTGGGGCGACGGGTGCCCTCCTCGGCCAGGAGGCCGTGGTCGGGGAAGCGTCGCTCGAGGTAGCGCGCAATGCAGGCCTCGGCTGCGCGGTCGACCTCGGTCACGAGATCGACCGATCGCCCCTTCGCGGTGTAGTGAGAGACCTTGCCGAAGGCCTCGCGCACCAGCGCCCCCGCCGCGCGGGCAGCCTCGCCGGCCGCCTCTAGCCACAGCAGCGCCGTGGCGGGCGTCGCCCCCTCCGGCGCTGCGCTCAATGGATGCCGCCCTGGCCGCTCAACGCCTTCGCGATGTCGCCGAGGACGGCCTTCGCGTCGCCGAAGACCATCAGGGTGTTCTCCCCCGCATAGAGCTCGTTATCGATGCCGGCGAAGCCCGGGTTCATCGAGCGCTTGATGGCGATCACGCTCCTGGCGCGGTCGGCGTCGATGATCGGCATCCCGTAGATCGGGCTGGAGGTGTCATGGCGCGCTGCCGGGTTGACCACATCGTTGGCGCCGACCACGACGGCGACGTCGGCCTGCGGCATGTCGGGGTTGACTTCATCCATCTCGAGCAGCGATTCGTAGGGCAGCTCGGCCTCCGCCAGCAGCACGTTCATGTGCCCCGGCATGCGGCCGGCGACCGGATGAATCGCGAAGCGGACATCGATCCCGCGCTTGGTCAGCTGGTCGTAGATCTCGCGCACGCGGTGCTGGGCCTGCGCGACGGCCATCCCGTAGCCGGGGATGATCACCACGCGGCTGCTGCTCTCGAGCAGGTCAGCGGCGTCCTGGGGCGTGCCGCTCTTCACCGTTTGCTGGGCGCCGGCGGCGGCGCTGCTTTGGACCTGACCGAAGGCGCCGAAGAGCACGTTGCTGAACGAGCGATTCATCGCCTTGCACATGATGACCGAGAGGATCAGACCGGAGGATCCGTCGAGCGCGCCGGCGATCACGAGCAGCTTGTTATCGAGCAGAAAGCCCATCGCCACGGCCGAGAGCCCGGCGTAGGAGTTGAGCAGCGAGATCACGGTCGGCATGTCGGCGCCGCCGATCGGAAGGATCAGCAGCACGCCGAAGGCCAGCGAAAGCACGATCACCGGCGGGAAGAGCTGCCATTGCTCCGGCACCGCGACCAGGTAGCCGCCGATGCCGAGCGCAAGCGCGAAGAGCGCCAGGTTGATCACGTTCTGATTGCGGTAGGTCATCGGTCGGGTCGGGATCACCTCCTGCAGCTTGCCGGCGGCCATCAGGCTGCCGGTGAAGGTCAGGTAGCCGAGGATGACCTCGATGATGATCACCGCAGCGCGGTAGTGCGTCAGCGCTCCCTCGCCGTGCCACAGGACGTACTTGGCCGTGCCGACCAGGCCGGCCGCCAGCCCACCGAAGGCGTGCGAGAGCGCCGTCCGCTGCGGCACTGCGGTCAGCGGCACCCAGGAGAGCGGCACGCCGATCATCGTGCCGATCACCAGCGCGACGATAATCCAGGTGTAGTTGACGATCTCGGGGTGCAGGAGCGTGCCGACGATCGCCGCCGTCATGCCGGCGACGCCAGCCAGCACCCCGCGGCGCGCCGTCTTCGGGTGACTGAGCCAGCGCAGCGAGAAGACGAAGAGGCCGGCGGCCAGCAGGTAGGTCAGCTGGGTGAAATTCTCGGCGGTCACGACGCCTTCCTCCGCTGCTTGAACATCTTCAGCATGCGGTCGGTGATCAGGAACCCGCTGACGATGTTCGTCATCGAGGCCCCGACGGCCACGGCGCCGAGCACGGCGCTGAAGAGCGACTTTTGCTCACCAGCGATGATGATCGAGCCGACCACGGCGATCGCCGAGATGGCATTGGTCAGCGACATCAGCGGGGTGTGCAACAGCCGCGAGACGTTCTGAATCACCTGAAAGCCGACGAACGTGGCGAGCATGAAGATGACGAGCATCGTCCAGAGATCGGTCTTCACCTTACGAGCACCTCCCGCGCGGCCGCGCGCCCCAACCGAGCCTCGAACCAACCGAGCCTCGAACCAACCGAGCCTCGAACCAACCGAGCCTCGAACCTGTCTCAAACCTGCGATGCCGGAGGAAACGCGGGCAATGTAGTGCAGGAGCCGCTCAGGGCGCAAACACCGATCGACAGCCGCGGGGGCGCGCTTGTAGCGCCGCGCTCAGCTGCACTATGCTGCGGCTCTTTTCCTGAGAGGTGTGTAGATGTCAGTACTCCTTCGAGTCGAGGCCTGGGGCCGCTGCGCAGCGACGGTGGCTGTGCTGGGGGCCGGTGCGCTCGCCATGGCGACGGGGTCGCTGGTGGGTTGCAGCGATGCGGATAGCGGTGCCGTTACGAGCGATGGCCGGAGCGGTACGGCCCGCGATGCGGGGAGCGGCGATAGCGCGGTGGGTCAGCGCGCGGAGCTCGCGGGTACGGTGGTGCAATACGCCATGGACGACGACGTACCGCTCGCCGACGTGATGCTTGCGGCCCTCGCGGATCCATCGCTGAGGGCGACGAGTGATGCGGCGGGCGCCTTCAGCCTGCAGGTTCCGGTGGGCGTGGGCTTCGTGCAGGTGGAGAAGGCCGGCCAGCTCGCTTCGATCTTTGGCTTCGAGGTTCCGGAGTCGGGGCTGAGGGGGTGGAGACTGGGCTTGTTCCGGGCAACGCCCTCGATTTCATCACGAGCTCGTTGAGCGCGCTGCCGGCCCGCGATGCGACCAAGGGCCACGTCATTGTCGAGTTTGACGTCAGCGCCAGCGACTGGACGGCTGCCGGCACCGAGCAGGCGAGCCTGAGCGCCGCCTCTGGCGGGGCCTTCGTCTTCGACGCAGAGGGCGACGCCGTCGCCGCCAGCACGCTCGTGCAGGGTTCGGACGAAGGCACGATCGGCTTCCTCAACGTCGCTCCAGGCACGGTCAAGCTGACGATCGATGCGCCCGGCTGCACGGCGCAGCTGCCCTCGGATCAGGCGTATCCGGTGCGCGCGGCGACGCTCACCTTCATCCGCGTGATGTGCACGCTTCGCTGACGCTGCGCGCGTTGCCGAGGCGGTGACGCGGCGCAGGGCGGGACGGGGCTCGATGGCGCGGGCGCCGCAGCCTGGGCCTCAAACCCGGATGTGACGCCCGACCTCGATCACGTGCTCGGGCGGGATGTGGAAGAAGTCGACGGCGGACTGAGCCAGGCGCGAGAGCTGGCCGAAGAGGCGCCAGCGCCAGTTGGCGAGGCCGCCCTGTCGGCCACGCAGAATCATCTCGCGACCGAAGAAGAAGGCCGTGTAGTCCGGCGTGTAGCCCGGGAGGTCGGCGTGCGCCAGCAGGTCGGCGATGTTGGGCTGCTCCATGAAACCGTAGCGCGCGACCGCGCGCACGAAGCCCTCCGCGAGCGGCTCGAGCTGCAGCCGGCGCTCGGGCGGGACCCGCGGCTCGTCGGCGGTGACGACCTGTAGCAGCACGACGTGCTCGTGGACGACGCGGTTGTGGGTGAAGTTATGCAGGAGCGCGGCGGGCGTGCCGGAGGCGGTCCCCGTCATGAACACGGCGGTGCCCGGAACCCGTGCGGCCCGTTCCACTCGCATCAGCTCGAAGAAATCGTCGAGGTCCAGGCTCTCCTTCGCGATGTGCTGCCGCAGCAGCTGCCGCCCGCGGTTCCAGGTCGTCATCAGGGTGACGAAGGTGCCGGCGATCAGGAGCGGGAACCAACCGCCCCGCGCGAGCTTGGCCAGGTTGGCGACGAGGAAGCCGCTGTCCAGGGCCAGGAGGATCAAGGTCACGCTGATGGCGACGGGCTTCGACCATCTCCAGACGCGTCGCGCGACGACGTGGGCCAGCAAGGTGGTCGCGATCATCGCGGCCACCACGGCGAGGCCGTAGGCGGCGGCGAGGGCGCTCGAGGAGCCGAAGCCGAGGACGAGCACGATGGCGCCGAGCATCAGCAGCCAGTTCACGGAGGGGATGTAGATTTGGCCGACGTGTGTGGCGGAGGTGTGGCGCACCGCCATTCGGGGCCAGAAGCCGAGCATCACCGCCTGGCGCGCCAGGGAGAACGCGCCTGAGATCAGCGCCTGTGAGGCGATAATCGTCGCCGCGGTGGCGAGCAGCACGAGGGGGACCAGCGCCCAGGTCGGCGCCAGCAGAAAGAACGGGTTGGCGGCGTACTCCGGGTGGGCGAGCACCGCAGCCCCCTGGCCGAAGTAGTTGAGCAGCAGGGCTGGCAGCACGAAGAAGTACCAGGTCTGTTGAATCGGGCGGCGTCCCACGTGTCCCATGTCGGCGTAGAGCGCCTCGGCGCCGGTGACCGAAAGAAAGACCGCTCCCAGGACCGTCAGCGCGTGGCCCGGTTGATGGATTAGCAGGATGACCGCGAAGCTTGGGCTCAGGGCGCGCAGCACGCCGGGGTTGGCCCATAGGGCCCGGAGGCCGAGGCCGCCGAGGACGGTGAACCAAAGCAGGACCACGGGCCCAAAGAGCGCGCCGACCCGACTCGTACCGCGCCGCTGCAGGGCGAAGAGGCCGACCAGCAGCGCGATCGTCAAGGGAACTACGAGATGTCCGAGCTTTGGCGCGGCGATTCGCAGCCCTTCGACGGCGCTGAGCACCGAGATCGCGGGTGTAATCATGCCGTCGCCAAAGAGCAGGGCGGCGCCGGCGAGGCCGATGAAGGTGGCCACCGCGGCCTTGCGTGGCGTCGCTACCGATGCCAGCCCCATCAAGGCAAGGACGCCGCCCTCGCCGCGATTGTCCGCGCGCATCAGGTAGCCGACGTACTTGATGGAGACCACGAGGATCAATGCCCAAGCAATTAGCGACAACACGCCGAGCACACTCTCGCGGCCGACGGCGAGCCCAGGCGCTGAGCTGAAGCACTCACGGACCGCGTAGAGCGGACTGGTGCCGATGTCCCCATAGACGATGCCGAGCGCCGTCAGACGCAAGGCCCAGGCCGACTCCCGGGCGACTGCCGGGGCCGCTGGACCTGCTGGACCTGCTGGACCTGCTGGACCTGCTGGATTGGGGCCGGGCTGACTGATGGAGCACTCCTACGGAGGCGGAAGCTACTCCTGCGGCGACGCAGAAGGAAGCCCCCGTCTGCTGCCTCCGCTTCTGGCCTCGCGTCATACCGCGCGGGTTGACGGTCGGCAGGGGGCGCCGTTGCGGGGGCGCCGCGGCGCCCCTGGCTATTCCGCCCTTAGCCGGCTGCGCTAGGATGGCAGGCGCGGCAGAGCGACGCGGCGCCTGAGGAGGGGGACCTATGACCAGGGCGACAGGGGCTGCAGCGCCATTGGCGAAGGGTCCGAGGGCATCGGGGGAGGATCGGGCCTGGCCCGGCCTGAGCGAGGAGGAGGCCGCACGCCGCCTGATCGAGGTCGGCGCCAATGAGCTGCCAGTGCAGCATCGGCGCGGGCTCTGGGCTCTCGCCTTCGAGGTCGTGCGCGAGCCGATGTTCCTGATGCTCGTGGCCGCGGGGGTGCTCTATTTGGTGATGGGCGAGCCGGCGGACGCGCTGATGCTCCTCAGCTTCGTGATCGTCGTCATGAGCATCACGATCGTTCAGGAGCGGCGCACGGAGCGCGCGCTCGAGGCGCTGCGCGATCTCTCGAGCCCGCGCGCATTGGTCATCCGCGGTGGGCTACAGCGGCGGATTCCCGGTCGCGAGGTGGTGCCCGGCGATGTGATCTTGCTGGCCGAAGGCGACCGCGTGCCCGCCGATGCGATCCTGCGCAGCGCGCTCCACTTGGCCGTCGACGAGTCCCTCCTAACCGGCGAGTCGCTGCCGGTGCGAAAGGTCGCGGCCGCGGCGGCGATTGCGCTCGACCGCCCCGGCGGCGACGATTTGCCCTCCGTCTACTCGGGCACGCTGGTCACCAGCGGGCAGGCGCTCGCCGAGGTCCTGACGACGGCGGGTGGTACCGAGCTGGGGAAAATCGGTCGGGCGCTGCAGCAGGTGCAGGTCGCGCCGACGCGCTTGCAGCGCGAGACGGCGCGCCTGGTCCGCACGCTGGCCCTCGTCGGGCTGTCGCTCTGTGCGCTGGTGGTCGTGGTTTACGCGCTGACCCGCGGCGGCGCGGCGCTGGCCTGGAAGGAGGGGCTGCTGGCGGGCATCGCGATGGCGATGGCGACCCTGCCCGAGGAGTTCCCGGTCGTCCTGACAGTCTTCCTGGCGCTCGGCGCCTGGCGCATTTCGCGCAGCCAGGTGCTGACGCGCCGCATGCCGGCGGTCGAGACGCTGGGCGCTGCGACGGTGCTCTGCGTCGACAAGACCGGGACGCTGACGGTCAATCAGATGGCGCTGCGAACCCTGAGCGCCGAGGGCTGCGCCCTGACCCTCGACGGCAGCGAGACGGCCCTGCCTGAGGCGCTGCACGCTCTGCTCGAGAGCGCGATCCTCGCCAGCAAACGCGATCCCTTCGATCCGATGGAGCGCGCGCTGCAAGGCGCCGGAGAGCGGCTGCTGCGCAACACGGAGCACCTGCATCCGGAGTGGCGGCTCTTGCGCGAGTTCCCGCTGACGGCGGAGCGCTTGGCGGTCACGCACGCCTGGGATCCGCTCGCTGGGGCGGAGGCTGCGATCGCGGTCAAGGGTGCGCCGGAGACGGTGGCGGCGATGTGTGCGCTGACGCCGGAGCGGCGCGTCGCGTTCGAGCAGGAGGTCGCGCGCCTCGCCGGGGAGGGGTTGCGGGTGCTGGCGGTCGCCTGTGGTGCGGCGCCGACGCGGGCGCTGCCCGAGCAGCCTGAGCAGCTCGGCCTGACGCTGGTCGGGCTGCTCGGCTTCGCCGATCCCCTGCGGTCGACAGTGCCTGCCGCGGTCAGCGAGTGCCACGCCGCGGGGATCCGCGTCGTGATGATCACCGGCGACTATCCCGTCACGGCGCTCAGTATCGCGCGCCAGGCGGGCCTCGGCGACGCCGCGAGGGTCATGACCGGCGAGGCGCTCGATGCCCTCAGCGACGAGGACCTGGCGCGGAGGGTGGGCCAGGTGGAGGTCTTTGCCCGGGTGGTGCCGGCGCAGAAGCTGCGCATCGTCAACGCGCTCAAGGCCGCGGGCGAGGTGGTGGCGATGACGGGGGATGGCGTCAACGATGCGCCCGCGCTCAAGGCCGCCCATATCGGCATCGCGATGGGGGCGCGCGGCACGGACGTCGCGCGCGAGGCCGCGGCGCTCGTGTTGCTCGACGACGACTTCTCCTCGATCGTGGCCGCCGTGCGCCTCGGCCGGCGGATCTTCGACAACATTCGGAAGGCGGTGGCCTTCATCCTCGCCGTCCATGTGCCGATTGCCGGCCTCTCGATGATTCCCGTGCTGTTGGGCGACTGGCCGCTCTTGTTGCTGCCGGTGCACATCGTCTTCCTCGAGCTGGTGATCGATCCCTCGTGCTCCTTGGTCTACGAGGCCGAGGAGGCCGAGCCCGACGTGATGCGGCGTCCGCCGCGCAGTCCGCGCGAGCGCCTCTTCTCCTGGCGGACCATTGGCGTCAGCGTGCTACAAGGCCTGAGCGTCCTGGTGGTCTGTCTGGCGGTCTTCGTCTGGGCCAGGCGCCACCACTCCACCGACGCGGCGCGCGCGCTGACCTTCGCCAGCCTCGTCGTCGCCTCCTTGATGATCATCCTCACCAATCGCTCGTGGTCGCGGACGATCGCGGCGACGCTGCGGCAGCCCAACGCCGCGCTGTGGTGGGTCGTCGGCGGCACGACGGTCCTGCTAGCGGTGGTGCTGCTGCTGCCGGGCGCGCGTCGGCTCTTTCACTTCGCGCCGATCCACCTGCCCGACCTCGCGCTGGCGCTGGGGGGCGGTCTGACCTGCGTCCTATGGTTCGAGCTGCTGAAGCTCAGCCAGCGCTGGGGCGGCTGGCTCAGCGTGTCGGCGCGTGGGGCGCGGCCCCAAGGTCGGCGCTCTAACGCCCCAGATGATCGAGGAGCGTCTTGACGCCGATGGCGACCAGCACGGCGCCGCCCAGGACCTCGACGCGGCGACCGAAGAGCGCGCCGAGCGGCCGGCCAAGCTGCAGGCCGAGCGCCGTGAGCGCGCCCGCGGTGAGGCCGATCACGAGCGCCGGATACCAGATCCGCGTTCCGAGGAGGGCCAGCGAGAGCCCGACGGCCAGCGCGTCGAGGCTGGTCGCGAGCGAGAGGCCGACCAGCGACCAGCCGCGCGTGGGGTCGGCCCGGCGGCTGCTCGCGTCGCGCGTGCGCAGGGCTTCGACGATCATCTTGCCGCCCAGCGCGGAGAGCAGGCCAAAGACGACCCAATGATCGAAGGCGGCCCAGGAGCGCTGCACGGTCAGGCCGACCAGCCAGCCGACGATGGGCATCAGGAACTGAAACAGGCCGAAGTGCCAGGCGAGGCGAAAGGTATGACCGGGGGTCACGCGCTCGAGGCTGAGACCGACGGCGAGGGCGACCGCGAAGGCGTCCATCGCCAGGCCAATCGCGATCGCCAGCAGGACGAAGGGCGACATGCGCCGCAGCCTACCATCGCTCGGGCGGGGGCAGGGCGGGCGATTCGCAGGTGGCGGTCACTCTGGTACCTTGCTGGTCGATGAACACCCTATCGTCGTCGGGTCATCGCCATCGGGCGCGCAACGCGATGTACGGGCGGCGGCTGCGGCGCTGGCTGACGCTGAGCGCCGCCGACCGCGCCTCCCTGCTACGTGCGATGCTGCTCTTGGGGCTCGTTCGCCTGCTGCTGCGAGGGGGCGCCGCTGGGCGTCGTGCTGCGCTTCGGACGCGCCGCGGCAGGTCGTCGGGCCGGGCCCTTGGCGTCGGCCTCGGTCGGTGGCGATCGGGTGGCGGCGATCGTGCGGGCGGTCGACCGCGCGGCGCGCGCGCTGCCGGGCGCGTCGAGTTGCCTGGCGCGCGCGCTCGTGGCCCAGCGCCTGCTGCGGCGCGCCGGCGTCGCCGCCGAGCTTCGTATCGGCGTGGCGCGCGATGGCTCGCGCGCCGGCCTGGCGGCCCACGCCTGGGTCGTGGACGGCGAGCGCGTGCTCGTCGGCGACCAGGCGCAGCCCGAGCGCTATGAGCCACTGCCGCTCGTGCTGGCTCCGCGGCGCCGACCTTCAGCGCCGTCTTCCGCCTAGAGAAACGTTCAGCCCCAGCCGGCGGTGCTGTCGATGCGGGCGATCTGCTCGCGGAGGTCCTGGATTTCGCGCTGCCAGTACTGGACCGTGCCGAAATGGCTGAAGGTGCGCTGGAAGGTCGGATCCTGCCAGCGGCGGGCGATCCAGGTGCTGTAGTGGATGAAGCGCAGGGCGCGCAGCGGTTCGACCAGGCGCAGCCACTGGCGGTCGAAGGGGCGAAACTGGCGATAGCCCTCGAGCAAGAGCTCGCGTTGGCGCACACCGTCGTCGTCGAAGCTCGGGACCAGGAGCCAGACATCCTGGGCGGCCGGACCGAGGCAGAGATCATCGAAATCGAGGAAGGTCGGCCCGCTCGGCGCCCAGAGCAGATTGCCGAGATGGCAGTCGCCGTGGAGGCGGTGCGTCGGCACACCGGCGAAGAGCGGCTCGATGCGGGTCAGCAGCGCCTCGACGGTGGCGGCATAGACGGCGCGCGCCTCGGGATCGATGAGGTCGCGCTCGAGCAGCAGCGCGAGGTTCTCTCTACCGTAGGTCTGCGGATTGAGCGGCCGGCGCGCGCTCGCGGTGCCCGCGGCCCCCGCGTTGTGCAGGCGGCCGAGCAGCCGACCCAGGATCGCGAGCTGCTCGTCGTCGAGCTCTTGCGGGGCGCGACCGCGCAGGCGCGGATAGATCGCATAGAGAATGCCGTCGACCTCGCCAATCGTTTGCCCGTCGCCGAGCGGCAGCGGGGAGACGACCGGGATCTCCAGCTCGGCCAGCTCGGCGAGAAAGCGGTGCTCGTCGGCGATGGCGGCGCGGCTCCAGCGCCCGGGGCGGTAGAACTTCGCGACGACGCTGCTCTCGTCCTCGAGCTCGATCTGATAGACGCGGTTCTCGTAGCTGTTGAGCGCGAAAAAGCGCCCGGTGCAGCGCGCGCCCCCGACCTCGACAGCGTGGCTGACCTGGTCGGGCGTCAAGCGGTTGAAGTGGCCCGCCAGTGGATGCTCTTCGAGCTCGCCTTCGTAACTCATGCGCGCACCATCGTGCGCGGAGCCCGGCAGGTCAATCGACAAGATCGAAGGCCTTTCCGGCAGCCGCCCCCCGCGCCGCGTCAACCCTTGCTCGCATGCGCCTGGGGGCGGCGGCAGCTCGGCAGGGCAAAGTGCGCGCTGAGAAGTATGTAAAGACAGGCGTTTGTCGAAGTGGAGAACAGGTGCTGGTTTTCTGCCTTGCAGGAATGAGAAAGACAAAGTACACCTAAGGCACGGCCTATAACGCAGGGGGTGCCTCATGTCAGCGCGTCACTTCGGCTCGGTTGGTGGATGGACACGGGAGCTGAAGGTGGGGCGGCTGGGGGCATTTGGGGTGCTGGGTGCGTTGGTGGGGTTGGTGGGGCTGGCGGGCTGCGAGACGCTGGCGGATGACAGCAGCCTGACGCCGCCGCCGGCGGTGCGGTCGCAGGCGGCGAGCAGCAACGCGATGAACGCGATGAACGCGATGAACGCGATGAACGCGATGAACGCGATGAACGCGATGAACGCGATGAACGCGATGAACGCGATGAACGCGATGAACGCGATGAACGCGATGAATTCGATGAATTCGATGAACGCGCTCAACGCGATGAACGCGATGAACGCGCTCAACGCGATGAACGCGATGAACGCGATGAACGCGATGAACGCGATGAACGCGCTCAACGTCGGCGACCTGCGCATCCCCTCGACGACGCTGACGGACCTCTCGAAGTACACCTTCAACCAGGCCGAGGTGCTCTGCCCGGCGACGCGGCTGGGGCCGCTGACGGTGGCGGGGCAGAGCGCCAACGTGGTGCTGCCGCGCTGGTTGGTGCCTCAAGAGCCAGTTCGAGCGCGTGCGCGAGGCTGCTGCGCGAGCCCGCCCTGCGGCACGAGCTGCGCGCCGCTGACGGTGGCGATCGACGAGGACCTGGACGCCAACGGCAGCTTCAACCCGGCGGGGGGCGTGGACCAGACGGTGACCTACGAGGTCTTCAGCGCCATCGCGCTGGCGTGCGCGGACAAGGCCTACCGGCCCTTCCTGCTCCATCCGGTCAGCGGCCCCGAGGTGCAGGCGCTGGACGCGGCGGGCAAGATCCCGACCTTCACGACCTACTTCCGCTATATGTGCATCCAGAGCTGGGATGAGACGCAGCACAAGGCCGTCTACCGCTGCGGCAAGGGCCGGGTGGCCGATGGCATCAGCGGCTACGCGGTGAAGGCGGGCACCAACTCCCGCGACCGGTCTACCTGTCGAGCCTGACCTGGGGCGGCAACGTCTGGGATAAGCACTTCCAGTTCCTCAACGCGCACCTGGCCTCGATCGTCGAGAGCAAGCAGGGCACGGTGCCGGTTTCGGGCTACGCGCTCGACTACGCCTGGAACCTCAACCCGCGCGATGTCCACGCGGGCACCTCGACCAAGAAGGAGGCCGACTACCTGGCCGCCGTGGCGCTGAAGACGGCGACGAGCCGCAGCGGCGTGGCCGTCAGCCCCTACAACCGCGCCAACCTGACGGGCGGCCAGAGCTTCAGCGCCAATGAGCTGAACCAGGGCGAGACGGGCTACCGGACCTATCCCGACCTGGCCTCGAAGGGCACCCCTCAACGGCATCGCCATCGACCTCAAGGTCTCCCCTGGTACACGCAGAACTGCAAATGGGCCTCGGACTGGGGCCGGCCCGAGCTGACGCCGCAGTCGGTCGCCGGCGCCTCGGTCTTCCCGATCGGCAGTGCCAGCAACCAGGCCCTGCTCGGCCTCAACATCGGCGACACCACCCCGCGCCGCTGCCCCAGCTTCGCCACCTGCGAGCCCGGCCAGAGCTGCTGCATCGGCAAGTTCTCGCTGGGCTGGGCGCATTCCTGCGCGACCCGTACGGACTCTACCGTCTGGTGCTGGGGCGACAATTCAAACGGACAGCTGGGCCGGGGCGACGTGGCCCCTAGCGCTCCGGTCGCAAGCCCTGTCCTGGTGGGCCCGGGCGGAGCCTCGTTGACCGGCGCCATCGACGTCGCCCTCGGTCACTTTCATTCCTGCGCCCGCCGCAGCGACGGTAGCGTTTGGTGTTGGGGCGCAGGAGCCAATGGCGAGCTCGGCGACGGATCGCTGAGCTTCCGCTTTAGCCCCGTCCGCGTCGTTGGCCTTGACGGGTCCGCTGTTGAGGAACTCGTGGTCGGCTCCTACCACGGTTGTGTGCGCCGCACGGACGGCGCAGTCTACTGTTGGGGCGCTAATAGCAACGGTCAGCTTGGCGACGGTTCGACCAGCAGGTCCTCGGTCGCCAAGCGCGTGCAGGCTCTGGGGACGGCGGCGGTCGAGCTCATTGCCGGCAGTGCTGGTACCTGCGCGCGGCTGGCGGACGGCACCCTATGGTGCTGGGGCAATAACTACTACGGCCGGCTCGGCGACGGGACGACCGTCCGGCGTCTGCTGCCGACCCAGATCACGGCCCACGGCACGACTGCTGCCGGGATGGCCTTGGGGTACTTTGGGACTTTCGTGCGGCGTAAGGACGGGACGCTCTGGGCGTCCGGGTCCCACTTCATGGGCGCGCTGGGCATCGGTTCGGGCTCTGGGGGATCCAATCCCGTGCTCGTCACCGCGCTCGGCACGAGCGTCATCGACGTGGTGGCGGGGGTGAATCATGCCTGCGCTCGCAAAGCGGACGGCACCGTCTGGTGCTGGGGCAGAAACTTCGGGGGCGCGCTTCCCGTGCAGGTCACAGATCTGGAGACCACGACGGCGGCGCTCGCCGCGGGGGCGTACGCGACCTGCGCGCGCCGCACCGACGGCAAGCTCTGGTGCTGGGGCAGCAACAACGCGGGGCAACTTGGCGATGGCCTCTACCTCGGCTCGAGCACGCCCCACGCCGCGCTCGGCCTGCAGTGTGAGTGCGGCGATGGGGTCTGCAGTCGCAGTGAGACCAGGGCGACCTGCCCTGTGGACTGTCGACAGGAGAGCTGCGGGGACGGCAAGTGCACGGCGGCCGAGACGCCCTCGACCTGCTCGAAGGATTGCGCCGCGCTCCCCATCCACAGCGGTCTGTCGGTCGGCTATATGCATGCCTGCGCCAACCGGACGGACGGCAGCCTCTGGTGCTGGGGTACCGGTTACCTCGGTGACGACCTGGTGCCACCGTCACGCACGAGTCCCGTGCGGGTGACCGCCTTTGGCACGGGCGCAGTGGCGCTGGTGGAGAGCGCCACCCGGGGTTGTGCGCGGCGCGCGAATGGCACCCTTTGGTGCTGGGGCCGCGGGGTCTCGAGCGGTGGAGGCGTAGTCCAAGTCGGCGATGGGACGTCACTGACGCGCGCCACGCCCGTAGCCATCACCGCGCTCGGTTCGACGGTGGCTGACATTGCCGTGGAGAAGGACGGTTATTGTGCGCGGCGCACGGATGGTCGCCTCTGGTGCTGGGGCGCAAACGCCTCGGAGGAGCCGGGTGCCGACCCCTTGAGCGTACGCCTGGTGTCGGCGCTCGGTACGACGGTCGCTCAAGTTGCCGTTGGGGAAGGTCATACCTGCGCGCGGCGCACGGACGGCAGCCTCTGGTGCTGGGGTTCAAACGGCAATGGCGCGCTGGGCGATGGCACGCTGATCACGCGATACGTCCCAATGGCGGTGACCGCCTTGGGGACCTCGGTGGCGGGGGTCGTCGCAGGCTTCAACTTTACCTGCGCTCGGCGCACGGACGGCACTGCCTGGTGCTGGGGTTCGAACGAGTCCGGACGGCTCGGCGACGGCACGACGGTCCAACGCCTCGGCCCCACAAAAGTGACCGCGCTGGGTAGCTCGGTCGCGAAGCTTGCGGCGGGCTATGGACCAAGCGCCTGCGCGCGCCGCACTGACGGCAGTCTCTGGTGTTGGGGTCGCAATAGCAGCGGCCAACTCGGCGACGGATCGAGCGGCTATTCGTCGACGATGGCGTACAGCGCGACGCCGGTACCGGTCGTCGTGCTCGGCACCTCCGTGGTCGAGGTTGGCCTCGGCTCATTGCACTCTTGTGCTCGCCGTGTCGACGGGAGCGTCTTCTGTTCGGGCTCGAACACTGGCGGGCAGCTCGGCACCGACGCGACGATCGACGCCACGTCCTCGACGCCGCTGCCCTTGGCGCCCTGCGGCGACGGGATCTGCTCGCTGCCCGAGCGGCAGAGCGGCGGCTGCGCCGCGGACTGCGCGGCGACCTGCGGCGACTGCGTCTGCGACGGCGTGATCGAGGACGCCGCGAGCTGCCCGGCGGACTGCGTGGCGGGCAATACCTGCACGCCCGGCACCTGCGGCGATGGTAAATGCGACGCGACCGAGAGCTGCCAGCTCTGTGCCTCCGACTGCGGCAGCTGCTACCCCTTCTAGCCCGCCAGTCGGTGGATCGGACCCGGAGGGCTCAGCGCTCCGACGCCGCCTGCGCTTGACGCACTGCCGGGTCCGACCTCCCTATGCCTGATCCCTATGCCTGATCGGGCTGGAAGACGATGCCGGCCGACTGGAAGGCCTGGAGCAGGCCCGTGCGGTCGTAGGTCTTGAGGTAGGCCTCCTCGGGTTCGACCGTCCGGGCCCTGACCAGGTCGACGAGCTGGTCGTTCATCGACTGCATGCCGAGCGTGCGGCTGGTCTGCATGATGCTCGCGATCTGCGCGGTCTTGCCCTCGCGGATCAGGTTGGCGATGGCCGGGGTCCCGAGCAGCACCTCGTAGGCGGCGACGCGGCCGCCGCCCCTCTTGGCGCAGAGCACCTGGGCGATCACGCCGCGCAATGACCCGGCGAGCATGATGCGGATCTGCGCCTGCTGGCTCGGCGGAAACTGATCGATGATGCGATCGACCGTGCTGGCCGCGGTCGTCGTATGCAGCGTGCCAAGCACCAGGTGACCGGTCTCTGCCGTCTCGAGGGCGATCGAGACGGTCTCGAGGTCGCGCAGCTCGCCGACGAGGACGATGTCCGGGTCCTCGCGCAGCGCGGCGCGCAGCGCGCTCCGAAACGATTCGGTATGCGTCCCGACCTCACGCTGACTGACCAGGCACTTCTTGTTCTCGTGGGTGAACTCGACGGGATCCTCGATCGTGATGATGTGGTCGTCACGCGTGCGGTTGATCTGGTCGATCAACGAGGCCAAGGTCGTCGACTTGCCGCTGCCGGTCGGACCGGTGACGAGCACCATGCCCTTGGTGAGCTGGCAGAGGTCGACCGCCTTGCGCGGCAGCCCGATCTGCTCGGGGCGTAGCACCTCGAAGGGGATGAAGCGGAAGACCGCGGCGATGCCCTTGCGGTCGACGAAGTAGTTGGCGCGAAAGCGCGCCACGCCCTCGATCGCATAGGCGAAGTCGGTGTCGTTGGTGCGGCAGAACTGCTCGTAGGCACGATCCGTGATCACCTCGAAGAGCAGCTCGCGCAGCTCGGCGTGGGTCAGCGGTGGGCGATCGAGCAGGCGACGCATCTTGCCGTGAACTCGCCCGAGCGGCGGCATTCCCGTGACGAGGTGCAGGTCGCTGGCGCCGACCTCGACCATGCGCCGCAGCATGCGGTCGAGCTGCGCCGGCTGATCGATCCGGCGGGGCGGGCGTGGTGCCGGTGCGCCGGTCGCCGCCGCTGCGCCTTGGGAGGGGGCGTCGTCGGGCGTCTCGGCCGGCAGGACGGGCGCGATCGCCGGCGCTGCGGATCGCGGGCGCCCCTTGCTTGCTGTTGCGCTGGCGCTGGGGGCGGCGGCCGAGGGGCGCGCTGGCGCCGCAGGCGCACGTGCCTCGGCGCTCGGCGCGGGTGCGGGCGCGGGTGCCAGCGCGGGTGCCAGCGCGGGTGCGGGTGCCAGCGCGGGCGCGGGCGCGGGCGCGATGGCGACCGTGTCGCCTGCCGCACCGGCCTTGGCGTTGCGCGCCATCAATTGCTGCTGATAGGCCAGCACGCGCTGGATCTGAGGCGGCGAGAGCAGCCCTTTCTCCAGGCAGATGTCGCCCAGTCGGCGCGGCTCTGGCCCGCGGAGCTGGGCGATGACGCATTCCGCGAGCTGCTCTCGCGTGAGCAGCCGCATTGCGATGGCGATCTCGCCGAAGAGCGACGTTTGTCCTTGAGCTGCCACGAGGTCGCAGTTGCTCCCGGCAGAGGGCCAGAACGGGCGGATTCTGAGGGCCGCGAGCGTACGCCGAGCGCCTGAGCGCGCGCAAGGTTGCGCGCCCGCGATTGTTGCGCGCCCGCAATTAGGCCAGGACGTCGTCGGTGCGATAGGACTTCTGCATCAGGGGCGCGGTCAGCGGGTCGGCCGTCAGCTGGGCGATGATCGCGTCGGGGCCGTGGCGTCGCAGGCAGGCCCCCAAGCCCTCGGACGGGGTGCCCTGCGCGCGGTGCAGGCGGAAGAGGGCGTCGATCACGTCCGCGAGCTGGGTCCGCGGGATCTGGCGCAGGTACATCCGCTCGCCGTCGCTGCTGATCAACGGCCCGCCCTGATGGCGCCCGCTCTCGTCGCCGAAGAGCTTGAGCTGGTAGAGGTTGAAGCCTGATCCCACCAGGCCGATCGCCTTGGTGGCGGGGCGGAAGCATTGCCGTTCGCAGCCGGTGATACCGATCGACTCCGCAAGCTCGCCCCAGCCGCGCGCCTCCAGCTCGTCGAGCAGCTCGGGCTCCAGGCGCTCCGAGTCGGTGTAGGTCAAGCGGCAGGTGTCGCGGCCGACGCACGCGCCCGAGTGTCGCCGCAGGGTCGAGTAGGGGCGCCCGCCGCGCGCGCCATAGCCGTGGGCGCGCAGCTCAGCCTCGAACGCGGGGCGTGCGCCATCGGGCAGCCCGCAAAAAAGCAGATCCTGATTGGGCGTGACCATCAGCTCGACGGGAAAGCGCTCCATCACCTGCCGCACCATCGTCTTCAGCCGGCCGTTGGCGCTGGCGTCGGTCAGGCGGCCGTTTTCGATGAAGGCGCCGAAGGCCCAGCCGCGATCGCCGGGCAAGCGGGTCCAGCCGTGGTGCAACTGGCGTGCGCCGGGGTCCTGGCTCGGCTCGGGGAGCACGAGCTGGCGGCCGAGCCGCGCGCCGACCTGCTCGCGGAACCAGGCGATGCCCTGCTGGCGAAGGACATACTTGAGGCGTGCCCAGTGACGGTTCTGCCGGTCGCCCCACTCCTGCTGCACCTGCACCACGGCGTCGAGCGTGGCCAGCAGCTCGCCGGCGCTCACCACTGTCAGCGGCTGGGCGAGCGTGGCCGTGGTCGGTTTGCCGTTGCGCTCGCCCTGGCCGCCGCCGACATAGAGCTGGAAGGCCGTCACCGTTCCGTTCGCCGCCGCGATCGGCGCCACGCCGAGGTCATTCGTCAGCAGCTCGACGCAATTATCCGCGAGCAGGGCGCCGCTCGTCCCCTCGCGATGCAGCGCCGAGAACGCGATCTTGAACTTTCGATTGAGCAGCCCCGGCCCGTATTCAAACGACTCACCAGGCTGGCGCAGGTACTGCGGGTCGATCGCAAAGACCTTGAGGTGCGGCTCGACGGGGAGCTGGAAGTAGTCGGCGGCGCGCCGTGCCCAGGCGTGCGTGTCGCAGACGTCGGAGCCGAGGGCGAGGGGGCAGGAGAGGACGTTGCGCACGTTGTCGCCGCAGCCGTTGAGGCTGCGGATCCCCGCCTCGCCCATCGTGCGCACGATCTCGAGCACGCCAGCCTTGCTCAGCCAGTGGAGCTGGATCGTCTGGCGCGTCGTCAGGCGCAGGGAGCTATGGCCGTCGCTGTCGCGCGTATAGCGCGCCGCGAGCTCGTCCAGTAGCCGCCACTGCTCGCGGCCGATCGGTCCGCCGCCGGGATTGGCGAGGCGGAGCATGTACATCCAATCCTTCTCCTTGCCGGTCTTGGCGCGATTGAACTCGAGGTAGATCCCGTGCGACTTGGCGAGCTGCTCGGCCTCCCAGCTCAGGTTCGGCGCTTCGCTGCGCAGCTCCTCGCCGAGCGTGCCGATCAACCCAGAATGCTGGCGTTTGTTCAGCTCCTCCTTGTTGTACGCGGCAGGGTCGGTGCGGAGCTTGGGCTCAAAGGTGTGCTTCATCGACGATCCTCATCGGCTCTTTCGGGGCCGAAGGGGTGGCCCCGAGGTTCGGGCGGCGCGCGTCGCGCAGCGTGTCCTGGTCGAAGGCCGTCGGCGGCGCCAGGCCCACGACGTCGCCGACGATCAAGGTCAGTGGGGCCGCGGCCTGCGTCTGCGGCAGCGCGGCGAGGGTCGTGCGCAGGCGGCGCTGCGCGGGTCGCGTCGCGCACTCCACGAGCGCGACCGGGGTGCTGGGTGCCCAGCCCTCGGCGGCCAATTCGCTCGCGATCTGCGGCAGGCGTGCGGCGGCCATGTAGTAGACGAGGGTGGCGCGCTGGGGCGCGAGGTCGGGCTCGCCGCAGCAGTGTCCCGTGCGCAGCTCGACGCGCCGGGCCATCCCCCGCATCGTCAGCGGGAAGCCGCTGCTCGCCGCCGCGGCGTGGGCGGCGCTGACGCCGGGCACGACCTCGACCTCGACGCCGCGCTCGCGCAGGTAGGCCAGCTCTTCGCCGGCGCGGCTGAAGACCGAGGGGTCACCGGCCTTGACCCGAGCGACGCGTTCTCCGCGCGCGGCTGCCTGGTAGAGTAGCTCGTTGATCGTCTGCTGGGCGATCGAGTCGCGATGTCCGCCGCGCTTGCCGACGTAGTGCTTGCGGCCGGGGTAGGGCGCCAAGGCGCTGGGGTCGACGAGGTCGTCGTAGAAGAGCACGTCGACCTGTCCGAGCAGGCGATGCGCCTTGCGGGTCAGCAGCTCGGGATCGCCGGGTCCAAAGCCGACCAACCAAACCTTGGCGGTGGCGAGGCCGCCCTGAGCGCTGGGAGCGCTCGCCCTCGTCGCGGCGGGCGTCGCGGCGGGCGTCGCGGCGAGCGCGTCGAAGTGGTCACGGATCGCGTTACGCCAGGCAATGCTGCGGGCCACGTCCTGGCCGTTCGAGCTCACGGCGACGGACATCTCACCCTGGCGAAAGATCGCCGGCGTGACGAAGTCACAATGCGTCGGGTCGTCGACGACGTTGGTCAAGATCCCGCGCGCGCGGGCCGCGCGGCCAAGGCGGCGGTTGAGCTCGCGGTCGCTGGTGCAGGCGTAGAGCAGCTCGACCCCCTCGAGCAGGGCATCGTCATAGCGCTGCTCCAGCACGCGCAGCTCCGGCGGCTTCGGCTCGGCCAGCGCGACGCCGTCCGTGCAGAGCGTGACCCGGGCGCCGTAGTGGGTCAGCATCTCGTGCTTGAGGGTCGCCTCGCGGCCGCTGCCGACGACGAGCACGTGGCGCCCTGCTGTGTTGAGGCAGAGCGGCAGGAAGCGCAGCCCCTCCTTGCTGGGACGTGGGGTCATCGTCAGATCACAAAGTCGGGGAGAATCTGGCGCTCCTCGAGCAGCGACCAGGCGCTCTGTACCCGCGCGGCCAGCGGCTGCCCCGGATCGAGGACCAGGTCGGTGGCGATGCCGAGCGCAGCGCGGCGCTCGTCGGCGAGCTGCACGGTCAGGATCTCCTGCGGGGCGTTGAGCGCCCGTAGCAGCTCGAGGTCGGTCTGGTCGGCCTCGGGCAGCGCGGTGATGACGAGCTGGCCGCTCGCCGTCAGGATCCGCGCCAGCTCGCCGAGGTGGCGCACGCGCTCATCGCGCTGGACCAGCGCGTCGGCCGTCGCGGTCGCCTCGATGCCGCGCGCGAGGTTCGATAGGGCGAGGTAGTAGGCGGCGTGGCCGGCGTCGAAGAGGCGTCGCTCGAGGGCCCGGCCGAACTCGCGCAGGGCTGCCTCGTCGGCGCCGACGGCGACGACCAGCTTGGCGCGGTGGCGATTGCGCGCCTCGCGTTCAGCGAGGGCGACCGCCCCCGTCTCCCAGCCGGCCTCGCGCTGACGCACATGCGCCGCCAGCAGCGCGCGCTCGTCGGCGAGCGCCTGCAGCACGATGCCTCCCCCGGCGATCTCATAGTTGTCGACGATGACGAAGCGCCCCGTTGCCGCCATCTCGCTGGCGAGATCGAAGGCCAGGGGCTTGGCCGTCTCGAGCACGCATTCGGCGACGTCGTGGCGCTCGACCTGGACCTTGCCCTGGCTGCTGCTCAGGTCGGCCGCGTCCATCACGCCGCGCACCTCGGCGAGCTGCACCGGCACGCGGGCCGTGGCCAGCTTCAGCTTGTAGCGCTGCCCCGGACGCAGCGGCGCCTTGCCCATCCAGAAGAGACTGACGCGCAGGCGCGTGGTGACGGCCGGTGCGGGGTCGGCCGCGCGGCACATCAGCTCGCCCGGACGGATGTAGAGCTCCTCGTGCAGCGTGATCCCAGTCGCCGCTCCGGCGCTGGCCTCCGTCTGCGGCGGACGATTGAAGGCCTCGATCGTCCGCACGGCGCTGCGCTTGCCGGAGGGGTAGAAGACCACGGCGTCGTCGACGGCGATCGATCCGGTCTCGACGGTGCCGGCGACGATGCGGCGATCGTCGCCGCCCGCCGTGAACTTGTAGATGTCCTGCACCGGCAGGCGGAAGGGCTGGGCGACGCGGCTGCTCTCCTTGGGAAAGGCATCGAGCTGCTCGAGCACCGTGGGGCCCTCGTACCACGGCGCACGGCTCGCGATGTTGATGCCGTCACGCGCGCAGATCGGCACGAAGCCGGCGGGGCGCAGGCCGACGCGATCGAGGAAGGCCGTGTACTCGCGCTCGATCGCCGCGAAGACCCCGAGATCGTAGCCGACGAGGTCCATCTTATTGACCAGCACGACGACCTGTTGCACGCCGAGCATCGAGAGCATCGTGCCGTGACGGCGCGAGTTCTCGCGAATGCCCTCGTGGGCATCGATCACCAGCAGCGCGGCCTCGGCACGCGCTGCACCCGAGACCATGTTCTTGAGGAACTCGATGTGCCCCGGCGCGTCGATGATGATGTAGTCGCGCTGGCGGCTGCGAAAGAAGCAGCGCGCGCTGTCGATCGTGATCCCCTGGGCCTGCTCGTCCTTCAGGGCGTCGAGCAGGAAGGCATACTCGAAGGGTCGCGCGTTGCGGCGGCAGAACGCTTGAATTTGCTCGAGCTTGCCGTCGGGCAAGGCCCCCGTGTCGGCGAGCAGGCGGCCGATTACTGTGCTCTTGCCGTGATCGACGTGGCCGACCACGACGACGTTCATTTGCTCGCGCTGCGCCTGGTCGAGATCGCTAGCCATCACATATAGCCCTCGCGGCGCAGGGTCTCGAGGCCTCCGCCGTCCTCCTGATCCTGCGCCCGGCCGGCGCGCTCGGCGACGCGGGCGAACTTGCCGCTGCGCAGCTCGCTGACGATGTCGGCGACGCTGCGCGCCTCGGAGGCCACCGGCTGGGTGCAGGGCCAGCAGCCGAGCGAGCGGTAGCGCCGTCCCTCGCCCTGGTCGAAGTAGAGCGAGACCACCGGGATCCCCTCGCGCTCGATGTACTCCCAGACGTTGAGCTCGGTCCAGTCCAGCAGCGGGTGCACGCGGACGTGGGTGCCGGGGGCGAAGTCGGTCTTGAACTGATTCCAAAGCTCCGGCGGCTGGTCGCCGACGTCCCACTCGCTGGACTGATCGCGCGGGGAGAAGTAGCGCTCCTTCGACCGGCTGCCTTCCTCGTCGGCGCGGGCACCGACGATCACCCCGGTGTAGGGCTCGCGGCTCGGATCGAGGCGATACTCGCCGCTGCCGTGGTCGAGGCGGTAGCGCGGCCAATCGCCGGCGAGCGTATGCCTGAGCGCGTCGCGCTTGAGGCTACGGCAGCAGGTCATTCGATCGACCTTGCCGTCGGGGAAGGTCTCCTGCTGCGCCAGCGCCGCGGCATTTTCGCCGTAGACCATGTCGAGTCGCAGTTCGCGCGCGAGGCGGTCGCGGTAGGTGATCATCTCCGGGATCTTGAAATGGGTGTCGATGTGCACCAGCGGGAAGGGCACGTGACCGAAGAAGGCCCGCCGCGCCAGCCAAAGCAGCACCGTGCTGTCCTTGCCGATCGACCACAGCATGCAGAGGCTGCGGAACTCGCGGTAGGCCTCGCGCAGGATGAAGAGGCTCTTGGCCTCGAGTTGGTCGAGCTGATCCATCTCAGGTCCTCAAGTGGGTTCGCGCGGCGGTGTTGGTGACGTGTCGCTGGGCGCGTCGGCCCTGCTGGCGCCGTCGCGCCCGGGGCGATGGAGGCCGCACTCGCGCTGGTTCGGCTGCTCCCACCACCAACGGCCAGCGCGTTCCTCCTGGCCGGGTGCCACCGCGCGCGTACAGGGCGCGCAGCCGATGCTGATGAAGCCACGCGCGTGCAGCTCGTTGAAGGGCACGCCCTGGTCGTGGAGGTAGCGCCAGACCTCGGCCGTGCTCCAATCGTGCAGCGGCGCGAGCTTATAAAGCGCGTGTTCGGCATCCCAGCTGATCGCCGTGGTCGCCGCCCGGGTCGGGCCCTGGTCCCGGCGCAGCCCGCACACCCAGGCCGAGAGCCCCTTCAGCGCGCGGCGCAGCGGGCGCACCTTGCGCAGCTCACAGCAGGCGCGGCGCTTCTCGACGCTCTCGTAGAAGAGGTTGGGGCCGTGCTTGCCGACGAGCGCGGCGAGCTCGCCGGCATCCGGCGCGTGGACCTCGACCGTCAGGGCGTAGTGTCGAAGCGTCTGCTGCATCAGCGTGTAGGTCTCTTCGAAGAGGCGCCCGGTGTCGAGCGTGAAGATGCGCGGTCGCGGCGTCGCCGACGCCAGCAACGCCGTCAACACCTGGTCCTCCGGCCCGAAGCTCGTGGCCAGCGCGAAGCCATCGACGCCGAAGGTGTTCAGGGTCCAGGCGAGGGTCGCGGCCGCGTCCTTGCCCGCGAGCTCGGCGCGGTATTGATCGAGACGTTCCATCGTCCTTGCTCTCGCACTCCGCGGCCGGCGCCATATTCGGGGCGTGGGCCAGCGGCTCGTTGGTCTATCGCTCGCGCCGCGGCATTGGCTCTCGCGCGAGCGCTCGAGGGTGAAGGGCGCTAAATATGGTACATCGCGCCATCGCCCACCTCTTCGCGCTCGGCCAGATCGGCGAGCGTGATGCTGAAGACGCGGGCGAGCTGGCGGTCGGCTTCCCAAAGGAGGTCTCTCAGCACGCCACGCCCTGCGAGCTTGGGCAGCTCGCGCCGACTGCCCTCGAGCGCAGCGATGACCTCCCAGGCCGTCGTCTGGGAGGCCGGGCGCGCGAGCTCATAGCCGCCGCCGAGGCCCCGCACGGAGCGTACGACGCCGGCCTTGACCAGCGCGGCGAAGATCTGCTCGAGGTACTTGAGGGGCACGTTTCGGCGCTCCGCGATCGCTCGCGCCTGGACCAGGCCACCGCCCTGCTGGTGGACGAGGTCCAGGATCGCCGGGAGCCCATAAAGCGTTTTGGTGGTCAGATGAAACACGGCAATCCCATGGGCGAGCTAGACAATGATCTATCTGCGGTCGGGCCGTCAAGGCCTTCGGGGAGGCGACGTACGGTGCTCGTGAGCGCGCTGATGGTTGGGCTGATGGTTGGGCTGATGGTCGATTTGTTGGGCTGTGGGGGCTCCAGGGCCGTGCTGGAACCCTACGGCTTCAGCGAGCTCGGCCTGCTCGATTTCCAGAGCTACGCCTTCGCGCTGCGCTACACGACGGCTGATGGCTTGCCGATTTCGGCGGCGGCGATTAGCTGCCGGATCAGCGGCGATGGCGGCGGCGCGCTGCTTCAGCAGCCACTGGCGCAGACCGATAGCGAAGGAATCGTTCGCTTCGCGCTCGAGACGCGCGGCCCCGCGGTCTTCGCTCTGCGCTGTCGCCCGGTCGGCCACGACCCCTCGGCGCTGTCGTTCCCCGTTCGGGTCAGGTGATAGGGGTGACGTGATAGGCTGGGCCACGCTCAGGCGCAGGGCCTTTGCGGCCATGCGAGACCCGCTGGCGGGTCGGGGAGGGTGCGTATGCGCAACATAGTGGTCGGTCCAATAGTGGTCAGTTCAGTGCTGCTGGTCCTGCCTGTCCTGCTGGTCCTGCCTGTCCTTGGGGCCTGTGACCAGAGCTCCGCGGGCGGGGCGGCGCGCGAGGCTTCGGTGCGCGATCAATCCGTGCGCGATCAAACGGTCGACCTGGCGCAGCGCGATCTGCGCGTGCTGCAGCTCGGCGACGGTGGCGGCGAGCGACGCGATGGCGCTGCCGCAGCGCGCCGCGATGGGGCCGCCGACCAGCGCGCGGCCGTGGCCGACGCCGGGCTGCGCCCTGATGCCGGTGCGGCTGATGGCGCTTCCGTGCCTTGCGGTCATCCGGCGGTGCTGGCGCGCTTCGCCGCCTGCCGTGCGGCCGGCGACGCGGTGAGCTGCGTGCAAGAGGGAGGCAGCTGGACCGCCGTGGGCGCGGCGAGTACCTTCACCTGCGTCTGCCCGACGGGGCAGGAGAGCTGTGCCTGCCGCCGGTCGACGGACTGCCTCAACGAGATGTGCCTCGGCAGCTTGGTTACGGGCTGTGCGCAGGCCACCGTGGGGACCTGCGCCGATGAGGCGCCGCTCCTCAACTGCCTCTGCCGGGTCGGGCTTCCGGGCGCTGACGGTGGGGTTGCCCTCTGCAACTTCTAGGACCGGCCCCCGCGCCGCAGCTCGGACGGCGGGGAGGAGAGGGCGGTGCAAGCGGAGTCGGCCGCAATGGAGGACGCGGGGCTGAGTGTCGGGGCCGACGGGAGGGCGCGCTGCCGCTGGTGCGCCTCCGCCGCCGACTATCAGGCGTATCACGATCAAGAGTGGGGCTACGCCGTCAGCGACGACCGGCGGCTCTTTGAGAAGCTCTGCCTGGAGGGCTTTCAGGCCGGGCTGAGCTGGCTGACGATTCTGCGCAAGCGCGAGGCCTTCCGGCGGGTCTTCCTCGACTTCGACTTCGCGCGCGTCGCGCGCTTTGGCCCGACGGAGGTCGAGGCGCTGCTCCAGGATGCGGCGATCGTGCGGCATCGCGGCAAGATCGAGGCGACGATCAACAATGCCCGTCGCGCCTGCGACCTGGTTGATGAGCGCGGCTCGCTCGCGGCGTTTATCTGGGCGTTCGAGCCGGATCCGGCGGCGCGGCCGGAGCGCCTGACCTGGCCCCTGCTGCGGTCGATCAGCAGCTCGAAGGAGTCCAAGGCGCTCGCGCGCGAGCTGAAGCGACGCGGCTGGCGCTTCGTTGGTCCGACGACGGTCTACGCCTTCATGCAGGCGATGGGGCTGGTCAACGATCATCTCGACGGTTGCGCCTTTCGTCCGCCGGCCGCAGACGCGCGCGCCGCGCTGCCCGCGCTTCGGACGCGCGAGGCCACATGAGCGAGCACAGGTGGTCGACGGCGCCAGCAGGGCCCGAGGCTCGCGCCTCCTCCGAGGTTAGCCACCGCGTCGAGCGTGCTTGGAGCGGGGGGCCGGCCGGTGTCGCGATCGACTTCACCCTGGCCCGCGTGGACGGGGCGCTCTGTTTGAGGGTGGCCGCGCCGCTCTCGGGAGTGCCCGCGCCACGGGCGCCGGCCGGACGGCTTTGGCGGCTCTGGGAGCACGAGGTCTTCGAGCTCTTCATTGCCGGCCCCGAGGAGCAGTACCTCGAGCTCGAGCTCGGCCCCCACGGCCACTACCTGGCGCTGCGGCTCGCTTCGGTGCGCGTCATCGTCGACGCTGAAGTGCCTCTGGCGCATCACCGCGCCTGGATCGACGGCGATCGCTGGTACGCCGAGGCAGCGCTGCCCTGGGCCGAGCTACCGCCGGCCCCGCACCGCTTCAATGCCTACGCGATCGTCGGCCACCCGCTCCGACAACACCTCGCGCTCTTTCCGCTGGAGGGTTCGGAGCCTGACTTCCACCGCCTCGAGTCGTACCGCGCGCTGGCGCTTTGAGCGCTGGCTGGCTGGCTGGCTGGTGCTGGCGCGGGACCGCGAGGACTCAGGGCGTGCCGTCGGGCAGGGGCTGATGGCCCTGGTAGATCAACAGCCCATCGGCGGCGAGCGAGCCGCTCGGGGACGCCTTGGCGAAACGGCCGGTGATCAGGTAGCTCTGGCCGCTCGCGAGCGGGTTGCGGCGGCCCGCCGCCTTGGGCTGATCCGTGTAGTCGGTCACCATCAGCGACCGATCGCGCGGGCTGTCCTTGCTGTCGGCGAGCCAGAAATACGGTTTGTCGCAGGGACGGCAGCGCGTTCCCTTGGGGCATGCCGGGCAGCTATAGAGCTCCGTGATGACGCCGCGCACGGTGACGGTCTGGTCGAGGTGGCGCGCCAGTTCGGCGCGCAGCCCCTCGATCGACAAGGTGTCGTCGGCGTAGCGGGCGGGCGCGTGATCCTTCTGAAACGACGGGGGGGGCGGCAGCCTCACCTCCGTGCGCGGCAGCTCGGCGCTTTCGACCGCCTCGGCCCCCAGCCTCGCGCCTTCCTCGGCGCGCGGGGTGCACGCGGTCAGCAGCAACGTCACCAACAGGGTAGTCACCAGACCGCTGAGGAGGGTCCCCAGCGCGTCGCCGCCGGAGCCGATGCTGGCCACGCGGGTTTGCCGCGCCGTGGTCGACGTCGCCGGGGATGTCGCCAAGCTCAAAGATGCGGTGCCCCCCGATGACGTGGTAGGTCCGCGGATACAGCGCAAATGATCCTTCATCGACAACACCTCAACGGTAAGCAGATCTGCGACGAGAGCGTAAAGCTGCGAGTAACATACGCTAGGGTGGCTCGCAAGTTGCCGGAACGGGCTGGCGGGGTGCGTTTCGCCGCACCAGGCGCGCGTCTGGCCATGGCGTTGGCCGCGGCGGGGTTGTTCGCCGGGTTGGCCGTGGGCTGCGCTGCAAAGCGGGAGCGCGCCGCGACGACGCGCGGTCGGAGTGTGGCAGGCGTTGCGCCGGATAGTGGGGAGTTGCTGGCGTTGGGCCTGCCGCAGCTCCCCGCGCAGCTCAATCCGCTGCAAGGCGGCGGCGACCTCTGGGCGTGGCGCATCATGCGCGGCAACGTCGTCGAGGCCCTCGTCGATCGCGGGGCTGATGGTCGCGCCCTCCCGCGCCTGGCGCGGACGGTCGAGTGGACCGACCAGGGCCGCCGCCTGCGCCTTGGCCTGCGTCGAGGCGTGCGCTTTCATGACGGCCCGATCCTCAACAGCGCGCACGTCGCTGCGGCGCTCGAGGAGGTCCTGCGGCCGCGATCGGTAAACCCCGCCTTGCGCCTCGCGCTCGCGGACATCGCGGAGGTAACGACCCCGGCGCCGGACGTGGTCGAGCTGAAGCTGCGGCGCCTCAACTACCAGCTCCCCCTCGCGCTGGCCGCCGTGCCGATCGTCCGCGCTTGGCGGCCCGTCGAGCGCTCCGCGGCGGGCGCTCAGCCTTTGAGGCCGGTCATCGCGGGCACGGGGCCCTACCTGCTCACGCCGGCGCCGGCCCCCGAGCTGCTGGTGCTGCGGCGCTTCGGCCGCTACTGGGGCCCGCCTCCGCCGATCGCGCGCATCGAGCTGCGCGCCGTGCCGGATCCGGCGCGCGCGCTTGGCGCGCTGCGCAACGGCGAGATCGATGTCTTGGCCGCTCTGCATCCCGGGTACTACCCGGCCGAGGTCAGCGGGCGACGCTTCGATCGGCGCTTTCGTCTACGCCGTCTGCGACCCCATCAGCTGCGCGTGCTGTGGTTCAACCTGCGGCGGCGGGTGCTGGACGATCGCCGCGTGCGGCAGGGGCTGGCCCGGCTCGCCGATGGTGCCGCGCTGGCTGCCACGCTCGGCGGCGAGGTCCAACCCCTGGGTCGCGTGCTCTGGGGGTCTTTTGGTGCGGTCCAAGGGGCGGTCGGGGGGGCGGCTCGTGCTGCCGGCGTCGCCCGACCTGCCTGGGCGGCGGGCGGCGGCGGGGCGCCGCTGGCCGACGGCGCCGCGCTGCTGACCTGGAGCGGATGGCAGCGCAAGGGCGGCGGTTGGCGGCAGCGCGACGGGCGCACCCTGGCGCTGCGTTTGCTCTGCGCGCGCGAGGGGCCGGGCCGCCACGAGGCGGAGCAAATAGCGCGACGCCTGCGTGAGGCTGGCGTCGGCGTGAGCGTCGAGCTGGGGGACTTCGGCTTCGTTCGCGTGCAGCTCCAGCGGGGTAACTTCGACCTGGCGCTGAGTGGACTGACGGTCCCGGAGGGGGACGAGCTTTCGATGTATCTGCGGAGTGATGGCGCGCTGAATTTCGTGCATTACGAGAATGCCGCCGCGGATGCCCTGCTGGACGCGCTGAGGACCGCGCCCCCGCAGAGTGACCGCAGCGCATGGCAGGTGCGCTTGCTGCAGCTACTGGCCGATGACCCGCCCTGGGTGGGGCTCTACGTCGCCCGTGAGCTGAGCGTCGTCAGTCGCCGGGTGGAAGGGTGGCGCGACGATGGGCGCTGGCCGGAGTTTTCGACCCTGCGGCTGCGGCCCAACTGAGCGGGCGCAGATCCCGGGTCGCGCCGCGCGGCGAGCAAAGATTGCGAAGGATTTGTCGTCAACGCGATCGCCGAGCGATAATCACGCCGATGGCTGGCGACGACAACCACGACCTGAGCTGGGAGGACATCACGACGGCCATCTCGGCCGAGCCGCTCCCGCTGACGCCCGCCTCCCGCGACAAGGCCTGCCTGATCGTGCTCGCCGGCGGTCGTCTGGGCGAAATGGTGCCGATCGGGCCCGGGCTGTCGATCGGTCGCAGCAGCGAGGCCGACTACTGCATCCCGGACGATGGGATCTCGCGCATCCATCTGCGCGTCGCGCGTCTGGCAGATGGCACGGTGCACCTCACCGATGCCGAGAGCCGCAACGGCACCTACGTCAACGGGCAGCGCATCAAGGAGACCGAGCTCCATGACGGCGATAAGATCTACATCGGCACGCGCGCGATTCTGCGCTTCTCCTATGCCGATCGGCTCGAGGAAGCGTTTCAGCAGCAGATGTACGACGCGGCGCTGCGCGATGCGCTGACGGGGCTCTTCAATCGGCGCCACCTCCTGACCCAGCTTCAGACGGAGTTCCAGTTCGTCCAGCGCCACGGTGCCTCGCTGGCGGTGGTGATGTTCGACCTCGACCACTTCAAGCTCGTCAACGACACGCACGGCCACCTGGTCGGAGACGCCGTGCTACGTCACTTCGGTGATTTCTTGCGCGGGAGCATTCGCAGCGGCGATTTTGGCGCGCGCTACGGCGGCGAGGAGTTCGTGCTCGTTTGCCGCGGCATCGGGGCAGAGGGCGGGATGCAGGTCGCCACGCGCTTGCAGCGCCAGTACCGGGAGCTCCAGCCGGTTCCAGACCTGCCCGAGCTGCGGGTCAGCTTCAGCGCGGGCGTGGCAGGCGCGCCCGATACGCGGATCGCCGAGGCCCAAGCCCTGCTACGGGCGGCCGATCAGGCGCTCTATCAGGCCAAGGACACCGGACGCGACCGCGTCTGCCTCTTTGAATAGCGTGCGCGCCGAGCCGAGTGCGCGCCGAGTCGACTGTGCGAGTGATGGCCAATGCGAACGACGCTGCGCGAAAACGAGCAGGTGCTGCTGGTCACCCGTAAGCATTGGATCGAGCTCGTGCGGCCGGTCCTGGCGCTGGTCGGTGTTGCGGCGCTCGTCGTGCTGATCTGCTGGGGTGAGGCGCGGCTCGGAGCGGGGGAAGCCGAGGGCAGCGCGCTGGTGATCGGACCCTGGAGCGCCCTGCTGCTCGTCGTGCCCGCGCTCTGGCTCGGCTGGCGACTGCTGGCCCGCCGCTACGATATCTGGGTCGTGACCGACCGCCGCGTGATCGATGAGGAGGGTGTGATCTCGCTGACGGCGATGGAGAGCCCGCTCTCGAAGGTCAACAATGTCTCTCTGCAGCAGGGGTTGCTCGGTCGCCTGCTCGGCTACGGCGACGTGCAGATCCAAACCGCGGCGGAGATGGGCGCTACGACCTACGCGCGGGTCGCGGCGCCGCGACGCCTGAAGGACGCGATCACCCAAGCCCAGGATCTGCAGCAAGAGCGCGGCGCGGCCCTCCAGGCGCAGCACTTCGCACGCGCGGCCGTGCCGGCGGAGGACGCGCTGGGCGCGGACACCCGCAGCTGCCCCTTCTGCGCCGAGGCGATCAAGACCCAGGCGACGATCTGTCGCTTCTGTCAGCGTGAGCTCCCCGCGGCCTGACGCTGAGGCGCGGGCCTAGAACGCCTGCCCGTAGGAGAAGCTGAGCCAGGTCTCGGCCGAGCCGGGCGCATCGCGCTCGAGCGGCAGGCCGAGGTCGATGCGCAGGGTGTCGCGGTCAAACTGCGGCAGCACCGCGCGCAGACCGATCCCGGCGCTATGGTGCCAGCGGAAGGCAGGTGCCAGGCGACCGGGACTGGGGCTGCCCCAGGCCGACCCACCATCGTAGAAGAGCACGCCGCCAAGGTGCACTGTCCACAGCGCCGCGGGGAGGGTGCGGTATTCGGAGTGGAGGCGCAGCAGGTTGCGCCCCGCATAGGCCGAGCTCGGGTAGCCGCGCAGCGTCGCGTGGTCGCTGCCGGGCGGGTTGCCGTCGGGCGCACGCACGCTGTCACCGGCGCCGCCCAGGCGCGAGACGCCGCGGTCGAGGTCGTCGCGGCGCAGCACCAACGAGGCGTAGCTGTGGAGGCGACCCCAGCCCCAGCGCCCTGCGACGTGGTGGACGCCCGCCTCCATACGCTGATTGACCCAGGCAGCGCGCGGCGACGTGGCGGGCAGGGGCGCGTCGCCAGCGGCGTCGTCCGCCGGCGCGAGCGCCCCTTGCAGCCGCGCCGTCGCGCCAAGCGTCAGCGTCAGCAGCTGATCGCTGAGCTGCCAGCGCCAGCGCAGGTCGGCGAATCCCTCGCCAAAGGCTTGGGCCGCGTCGACGAGGTTCTGCGCCGCCCGCAGCTCGAGGCCGAGGGCCGGACCGAGCGCGAAGTCCTCCGTCAGGGCGAAGCCGCGCACGTTGCGCTGGCGCACGAAGCGCGTCGGCCGCGTGCCGTAACGCAGGTAGAACGCGGCCGCCGACTCGCTGCGCGGGAGCGTCGCCGCGCCGAACCAGCGGCGCGTCCGCTCGTCGAAGGGGAAGCCGTCCGGGGGGCTGTAGGCCAGGCGATAGGCCAGCAGCCCCCAGCCCAGGTCTTGGCGCAGCCCCCTTCCGAACGAGCGCACCACGCCGGTCGAGGCGACCAGCCGCCGCTGCTCGTAGACGTAGGGGACATTGCGACGCCTCCCGTCCGGGTGCCCGGACCAGGATACCGTTTCGAGTGAGAGACCCGGTCGTTCACCGGGCGGCAGTCGCGCATCGACCGTCGGCCCGTGCTGGCGGTAGGCGCGCACCGTTTGATCGTCGACCCAGGCGTCGACGTGAAAGCCCCAGGGCGCCGCCAGCGAGTAGAGCGGCTGGTCGAGCCTTAGGCGCACGAGCACGCCGGAGAGCGTGCCCGTCGCGCGGCTGGGGCACCACAGCCGAGGGTCCGCAGCGGGATCCTGGCCGACGCTGCCGCCACAGGGCACGCGGCCTTCGATGCGCAAGTCGACCTGCTGCAGCAAGCGCAAGCGTGATCCGAGCAGGCGCCGATCGAAGTACGCTTCGCCGAGCACTAATCGATCGCGTAGGACGCGGCCAGTGCTGAAGAGCACGAGGGGAAAGGGCAGCGGCAGCGCGAGCTCGAGCTGGGAGAGCGTGACGTGGAGGCTGAGCCGCTTGTAGCGACCGAGGAGGTTCTCCTCGGTCGGCATGAAGTCGAGCGTGCTGAGCAACGATCCAGTCTGGCCAAAGACCATGTTCAGCCGCAGGCTCCAGAGATCCTTGACGACGACGAGCAGGTCGACGGCTCGCGCCTGGGCGCCCTGGCAAGGGACGAGACGGGCCACGGCGAGGATCGGCAGGGCGCGCAGGTTGCGCTCGCTCTCGGCGACGAGCGCGGCGTCATAGCGCTCCCCGGCGTGCAGCAGCAGCTCCTGCCGGATCACGCGCTCGCGCGTGGTGACATGCACGAGGTTGAGCCAGCGGGGCCAGGGATCGTCGTGGTCGACGATGCCGTAGCGCAGCAGCACGACCCGGCCGATCCGCTTGCCCGCCGGAGCGGGATCGGGCGTCAGGCCCGTTCGGCGCAGGGCTCGGGCGACGAGCGCGTCTTCATAGGGAGGTGCCGCGGCGTCAGCCGGTGCTGCAAAGCAGAGCAGCAGCAGCGCGGCGAGCGAAAAGCGCATTGGCGGATTGTAGCCTGGTGCGCAGGCGCACGGCCGATCTACTGCGGACGCCGACGCCACGTGGCGCTCGCGGCGCTCGCGGGACGAGGCCCGCGCTACTGCCTTACCCGCGGATCTATCCTCAGATCTATCCTCAGATTCTTGCCAGCCAGCGAGGCCGTCGTTACCCTGCGCCCATGGGTCGACGACATGATGGCGGCGGGGCGCGTACGGCCTTCGGCGATTTCGACGGTCAGGTCGAGGTCGACTTGCCGCCGGCGGCGGGCATCTCCCCGCCCGTCGAGGAGCGGCGGCCGCTGGCGCGCGTGGGCACGCGAAAGCGCGCGCTGATGCGCCGCCCGTCGCTCGTGGGCCCGGTGCTCTGGGTGCTGCTGGTCGCCGGCGCCCTCGGGGCCGCCTACTACGGCTACTGTCGCTATCGCGTCGCGGACCGCCAGCAGGCCTTCGCGCGGGAGCTGGCCGGGCTGCGCAGCGCCTTGCTGGCGCTGCCGCCGCCTTTGACGCCCGACGACGTGCGGGCCTTGCTGGCGCGCGATGCCGACCGAGCGTCGCTGCGCGCGGATCCCAGCGGGATCGAGGCCAGCGTTGAACCTCTGAGCGCAGCCAGCGCGCCGCGGCTGAGCGATGCCGTCGAGCGTGAGCGCGGCCTTTCCGAGACCGCGACGGGCGCGCGCGTGCCGGGCGCGCTCGTGGTCGGGATCAAGGCGCGCTTCGTCGCGACCTACGGTCTGGTGAGCGAGGCCTTCGGCGTCGAACGCTTCGTGCGGATCGACTCGGCACCCGCAGGCGATGCTAAGTCGCCGCCGGCCGCTCCCTGAGGGCGTCCATGTCCCTGAGGGCGTCCGCGGCTCATCCCGCCGAAAGGCCGGGTGCCGGGAACTTGGCACAAAGCGCCGCGACCTCGGCCGCCACGCCATGCTGCAGCCCCTCGTCCGCTGGATCGTTCAGGACGCGGTCGATCCAGTCGGCGATCTGACGCATCTCAGGCTCGCGCATGCCGCGGCTCGCCACGGCGGGTGTGCCGAGGCGAATTCCGCTCGGGTCGAAGGGCTTGCGTGGATCGAAGGGGATCGTGTTGGCGCTGCAGACGATGCCCGCGGCGTCGAGCGCGCGCGCGGCGCCCTTGCCCGAGAGCGGCCGATTGTGCGTCACGTCGACCACCAACAGATGGTTGTCGGTGCCGCCGGAGATGACGCTGTAGCCCTTGGCCAGCAGCGCCTCGGCCAGCGCGCGGGCATTCGCCACGGTTTGCTCGGCGTAGGCGCGAAAGGCGGGGCCCGCCGCCTCCTTCAGCGCGACGGCGAGCGCGCCAGTCGTCTGGTTGTGGGGGCCCCCCTGGACCCCGGGGAACACGGCGGCGTTGATCACCTTGCGGTGAGCCGCCCGGCAGAGAATCATTCCACCGCGCGGGCCGCGCAGCGTCTTGTGCGTGGTCGTCGTCACGACGTCGGCGTGGGGCACCGGGCTCGGGTAGGCGCCACCGGCCACGAGCCCCGAGACGTGCGCCATGTCGGCCACGAAGATGGCGTCGACTTCCTGGGCGATCGCGGCGAAGGCGGCCCAGTCGAGGACGCGCGAGTAGCTGCTGAAGCCCGCCCAGAGCAGCCGCGGCCGGTGTTGGCGCGCGAGCTCGCGCACCTGGTCGAGATCGACGCGACCGTCCTCGCGGCGGACGCCGTAGTGAATCGCGTTGAAGTAGCGCCCGGTGATGCTGACGCTCCAGCCATGGGTGAGGTGACCGCCGTGCGGCAGCCCCATCCCGAGCACGGTGTCGCCTGGCTTGCAGAAGGCCAGGTAGACCGCGAGATTGGCCGGCGTGCCCGAGTAGGGCTGGACATTGACCGCCTCGGCGCCGAAGAGCGCTTGCGCCCGGTCGATGGCAAGCTGCTCGATGGCGTCGATCTGCTGCTGGCCTTCGTAGTAGCGCCGCCCGGGATAACCCTCGGAGTACTTGTTGGCGAGGACGCTGCCGCTCGCCTCGAGCACCGCGCGCGAGGCGTAGTTCTCGGAGGCGATCAGCCTGATCTTCTCTGCCTGGCGCGCTTCCTCGGCGGCCAGCAGGCGCGCCAGCTCCGGGTCGGTCTGTTGCAACGACGGCTCACGCATGCTGCTCTTCCCCTGGCTGGAGGTGACGAAACGCCGGCACTCTGCCACCGTGGGGCGGTCGCGACAAGCGGTGCCGCGCTGCGGGTCCGGCGGCACGGCGGGCGAGCAGCGGTGATCGGCTGGTGATCGGCTGGTGATCGGGGCTGCCGGTGGGGACGTTGCGGCGCTATGCGCCGGCGCCGCGGGGTCCGCGGGTGCGGGGTGGTTGTGCCGCCGTCGCCTCTGGCGTGGCCGCGGGGGTGGGAGTCCGGAGGAGGTGAGCTGCGGATGTTGACGATGTTCATCGATGCGGACGGTTGTCCGGTCAAGGATGAGACCTACCGCGTGGCGAAGCGCTACGGCTTTGCCGTGAAGGTCGTGGCGAACCATCACGTGAACGTGCCCTTTTCGCCCGCGGTGCAGACGGTGCGCGTCGGCAGTGGCCTGGACGAGGCGGACGATTGGATCGCGGCGCAGGCCGGGGCCGGAGACGTCGTGGTGACGGCCGACATCCCGCTGGCCGCCCGCTGCCTGCCGCAGGGCGCGCGCGTCCTGGGGGTCACGGGTCGCGAGTTCACGGAGAACGGTATCGGCGACGCACTGGCATCACGCGAGCTCGCACAGCAGCTGCGAGAGATGGGGATCCGCACCGGCGGGCCGGCACCGATGGAGAAGAAGGACCGCTCGCGCTTCCTCTCGAGCCTCGATCAGATCGCGGGCGCGATTCGGCGCGGCTGCCCGCAGGAATAGCGCAGTCGCGCTCGCGCTGCGCCGGCTGGCCCATTGCGCGGATGGCGATCGCTGCGGCGCTGCGACCCGAGGGGGCGGCGGCCTGCTCAGTCGCGGCGCCGCAGCACGACGATCAGGAAGCCGCCGAGGTGGCGCAACAGCCGGTGGTCGGCGGCGCGTCGCTCGGCCCAGCCGAAGACCGCGCGCAGCCCCGGGAGGTCGTGGAGCTGGGCAGCGGGCGTGAGCACGCGTACGCCGCGCACGCGCAGCAGCTCGAGCGTGGGCGGCAGGTAACGCCGCACGTCGCCCAGGGTGTCGTAGCGGGTGAAGACGTCGGCGTCGGTGAAGCGCTCAGCGATCCCGATCCGAGTCGGGAACTTCAGCCGTTTGACCAGATGCCGCAGGCTGAAACGGTTGTAGAACTCGAGCACGAGATGGCCGCCGGGGCGCGTCACGCGGGCAAGCTCCGCCAGCGTGCGCTCGATCGTCGGCACGTGGGCCAGCACCTTGAAGGAGACCACGGCGTCGAAGTGGGCCGCTGGGAAGGGCAGCGCGTCGACGGAACCCTGAAGGACGGAGAGGGCCCGGCTGCGCGCCCCGGCTAGCATCCCCGTCGAGAGGTCGATGCCGATGGCCTGGCGCGCGGCGGGGGCGAGCCGCTGCAGGATCAGGCCCGTGCCGCAGCCGGCCTCGAGGACCCGCCCGCCGCGGCAGTAGCTCAGGGCGAGGTCCGTCTCGAGGTCGTCGATCAGGCGATGGTAGCCGCGGTGGCGCTGCGCCTCGTAGGTCGCGCTGAAGGCGTCGTAGTAGTGGCGTGAACGGCTCATGGGGTGGCCAGTAGCTCGCGGTAGAGTTGTTCGTGTTGGCGCGACACGGCGCCGATGCTGAAGTGTTCCTCGACCACCGCGCGGGCGGTTGTCCCGACCTGGCGGCGGCGAGCGTGGTCGGTGTGCAGGGCGGCCAGCGCGCCGGCGAGCGCCGCGGCGTCGTTGGGCGGGATGACCGCACCGACCTCGCGCCCGCAGCCGAGCTCCTCGAGCGGACCGCCCGCCGCGACGACGATCGGCAGCTCGAGCGCCATCGCTTCGAGCAGCACGAGGGGCAGGTCCATCTTCGCGTAGAGCGATTCCGCCGGGAGCACGCAGACGTCGCTCGCCGCCAGCAGCTCGAGCATCCGCGGCACCTCATTGAGCAGGGAGACGCGGGCGCGCACGCCTGCACGGCGCAGGTCGGCATCGATCTCGCGCTCGACCAGGCGTGACGCCGCCTGCTTGATGCGGCAGGCGAAGACGAAGCGAACCTGAGCGCCGGGCAGGCGCGAGACCGCCTCCGCGACGACCTTGGCGGCCTGACTGAATTGGTAGTCGCCCGGGTAGATGACGACGAAGTCGTCGGGGAGCAGGCCGTGGGATCGGCGCGCCGCCGCGCGCTCTGCGGCCGTCGGAGTCGCGGGCACGACGATGGCCGGTGGGATGTGCGTGACGCGCTCGGGGGCGATGCCACCCGCGAGCAGGCGCCGGCGCGTATGCTGGGAAAGCGCGATGATGCGCTCGCCGAAGAGCACCTTGTCGAGGCGATCAAAGCTGCGCGGCACCGAGCAAATGGTCTGCACGGTGCGACGGTGGTGCAGCCGCAAGCCAAGTCGTGCGGCCGCGGCGCTCCTTGGGTTCGGGGCGAAGAAGAAGTGCGCGAGCGCGCTGTCGTCGCGCCGCAGCAGGCGCCGCAGCGCACTGAGGTTCTGGAGCAGTGGCGGGGTGTAGCTGCCGATGTCGCGGTAAATCGGCTCGCTGACCACGCGCGCCCCCTCCAGCGCGAAGCCGCGCGGCGTCAAGACCCGGTAGCGCAGCGCTCGTCCCGCCTGGGCCAGGTCGCGGACGAGATTCTTGCTGCTGTCGGTCCACGGCGGTCCGACGGGCTTGGAAACCATCAGCACCGTCGGGTCGAGCGCTTGGGAGGGGGGCTTGGGAGGCATCGGCGCGGGCACGCTAGCACGTTATCCGGGTGGGACGCAGCCGCGGGCGCGCCTGCGTCGCTGACTTCCTCGGCGCCAGCGCGGCAGGTGGCGTGGCCGCTCCGGCGCCTGCCGCGCCGCCCCCCCTCGCGGGTCCCAGGCGGGCGGTCGCCGGCCCCTCGGCGCGGGCCCAAGTCACGCGCGCTTCTCGGCCCTTTGCTGTGATTTTCCAGCGTTTTTATTGACGGTCAGCGCCGCTGCGTGCTACCCACAGAGGCTAACTCAGACTTAGCCTGGCCTGGCCCCGACGACCCGCGGAGACCCCGATGGCGAAGCATATCCTTCTCGCCGAAGACAGCGTTACGATGCAGAAGGTGGTCGCGATGACGCTCGCGGGCGAGGACGTCACGTTGAGCGTCACGGCGACGGTCGACGACGCGCTCGCGAGCGCGCGCTCGCGCCGACCCGACCTCGTGATCGCGGACCTCTCGCTTCAGGGCAAGAACGGTTACGACCTCGCGGCGGCGATCAAGGCGGAGGATGGAGCGATTCCCGTGGTGCTGCTGCATGGCAGCGCGGTGCCGCTCGATTCGGCGCGTGCGATGCGCAGTGGAGCCGATGGCGAGCTCGTCAAGCCCTTCGAGACGCAGGCGCTGATCGAGAAGCTCTGGAGCTTGATGGAGGGCTCGGATGCGGTCTCGATGCCGGGGCCGGTCGAGCCCCTCGGCGAACCGCTGAGCGCGGCGACACGGGCACCCGCTGGTGCCGGTGCTGCGGCTGCCGGCGTTCACCGTGCGCCGCCCGCCGCCCGCGCCGCGGCTGGGGCCCGCCCGCTGGGGGCTGTTTCGACGGCGCCTGGCACCGGAGCTGGCGCCGTGCCGCCCCCCGCGGTTCCCGCCCCGCGGCCGCCCATTGCCGTCCCGCGGCCGCCCGTTGCCCTGCCGCGCCAGCCGGCGGCTGCAGCCGCGCCGTCACGACCGCCCGTCGCCGTCCCGGCCGCGCCGCGCCCACGTCCCATGCCGCCGCTGGCGGCGGCTGCCGGCCTATCGAGCGAGCCAACCGCGCTGGAAATTACGATCGAGGCCGAGCTGCCGCCTCCCGTGCTGGCGGAGCCCTTGCCGTCCTTCGACGTTGCGTTGACGACCGAGCTGGGACGAAACGTTGCACGCGAGCTCGGCGGGGGCGACGCTGCAGCTCCGCCGCGTCCGACGCGGACCCTGGCCGGTTGGGGCGAGGGGCTGCCCACCCCGCCGCCGGGGATGCCCTTGCCGCGCGGTGCGGCGCTGCCCGGAGTGGCCGCGGCACCCGCGCCCGGCGCCACCGCCGGTGGCGGGCAGGATCTCGATCCCGCGGCCTATGCCGCCATCGTCAAGCTCAGTCGCGAGGTCATCGAGCGCGTCGCCTGGGAAATCGTGCCGGAACTGGCGGAGACGATCATCCGCGAGCAGCTCGATCGTGTGCTCGCGCAGCGCGCGAAGTAGCGGACGGCTGCGGCATGTCCGGAGCACTTGAGCTCATTCCGCACGCCTGCGGGCTCTGCGTCGTCGACATTCAGCAGAAGCTGGCCGAGTCGATGCCGGAGAAGGTCCTCAAGGGCACGCTGCGCAACTGGCTCAATTGGATCGAGGCCGCCCGAGTCCTGGGCATGCCTGCGGTCGTCAGCGAGCAGTTCCCCAAGGGCCTTGGGCGCACGCTCCCGGTCGTCGCCGAGTCCGTGCTGCGGCTGCCCCGCGAGCGTGTCCTGCTCTTCGACAAGCTGACCTTCTCCTGCGGCGCGGTGCCCGCCTTCGGTCAGTGGATCACGGCGACGGGGCGTAACCAGTGGATCGTGATCGGGATGGAGGCGCACGTCTCGATCTACCAGACCGCGCGAGCGATGGTCGCCTCGGGTCAGGTCGTGCACGTGCCCCGCGACGCGGTGATCGCGCGCACGATGGCCAACTGGGAGACGGGACTGCGGCTGATCGAGGAGGCGGGCGCGCTGGTGACGAGCACGGAGGCTGCTGTCTTCGACCTCCTCAAGCGGGCGGGTACGGAGGAGTTCTCGCAGCTCTCGCGCGTCGTCAAGTAGCGCCCGAGGTTCGGCGCGCGCCCGCGCTCAGCGGCTGCTGGTGGTGTCGTCGAAGGCGTCGTTCGTCAGATCGGGCAGGGCGGCCTCGGCGAGGGCGCCCGACAAGTCCGCGGTGGTCTTGCGCAGTCGGCGTACCAGCACCTGGACCAGACTCCAGAGCAGCTTGACCGACAGCGCGCTCTCGCTGCGGATGATCTCGTAGAAGTCGGCACGTCGCAGCACCAGCAGGCGCGCGGCGGCGCTGGCCGTGCCGCTGGCGCTGCGCGGCGCGTTGTCGACCAGGGCCATCTCTCCGAAGTGGTCGCCGCGGTGCAGCGTCGCGACGAAGGTGTCGCCCTTCTGGAGGCGCACCTCGCCGTCGAGGATCAGAAAGAGCTCATCACCGGGCGTCCCCTCGCGAATGATCGACCCGCCATCGGCGTAGTCGCGGACCTGCATGCTGTTCAGCACGCGCACGAGCTCCTTGTAGCCGAGGTAGGAGAAGATCGGCATCCCCTTCAAGACCTCGAGCTTGAGGCTGACGTCGCGTACGCGATCCTCCTCACCGGCGCTGACGGCCACCCGGACGACGACCGCGGTGATGTTGTCGTGTCCACCGCCGGCGTTGGCGACGTCAACGAGGCGCTGGGTAGCCGCGCGCACATCGTCGTGGTCGAGCACCGCGGCCATCTGCTCCAGCTCGGTGAAATAGAAGTGCAGACCGTCGCTGCAGAGCACGAAGCGATCGCCGGGCAGGACGTCGAAGTCGAGCGTGTCGACCTCGACCGATTCGTAGACACCGACGGCGCGGGTGACCGCGTTCCTGAAGTCGCGATAGACGGAGCTGTCGATTTGATCGGGGCGCAGCTTGCCCCGGCGCGCGAGCTCGTTGACCAGGGAATGATCCTCGGAGAGCTGGTGAACCTGGCGCTCGCGCATCAAGTAGATTCGGCTGTCACCGACGTGGGCCAGGAAGCCGCGTTCTTTCGTCAAGAGCAGCAGGCTGCAGGTGGTCCCCATGCCTCGCTTGTCCGGCTGTTCCTGGGCCCGCTCGTAGATCGCGGAGCAGGCGGCCTGCACGGCGTGCTCGAGCACGTGCAAGACATCGTTGCGGTCGGCGCCTTTGCCGGACTCGAAGCTCTCAATGATGTCGCGGTTCTCGCCGACGGCGTCGCGGACGCGACGCACGCACAGCGATGAGGCAACCTCTCCGGCAGCGTGCCCGCCCATGCCGTCGGCGACGACGAACAGGCGCAGGTTCTTGTCGATGAGGTAGTTGTCCTCGTTATGGCTGCGCTGCTTGCCGGTATCAGTGACGGCCCAGAACTCGACTTGCACGAAGGGGCTCCATAGTGCGAGCGCGAACGATAGCGGGGAAAGGCGGGCGGAACAAGCGCCGGCGCGATGCACGCGCGGGAGGGCGCTACGCTCGACGCGCGGCCCACTGCCGCGGTGGGGCTTTCCGGTGCGCCCGCGCTGAACGGTCAGGTCCATGCGCGGCGGGGCGCGCGTGCAGTGCCCGCTGATCCACAGCGCCTCGCAGGGCGGCGCGCGCAGCAGCCCCGCGGGTGGAGCTTGCGCGCATGAGGGGCGCTGACCAGCGGCTCGACGAAGACCTCGATCCCGTTGCGCGCTAACGCCTCATCGGGTGCTCGGGCCCCTGCGTCCGCGCGGTGCTTTCGAGGTCGGCGCGTCGCGTCGGCCGTGCACGTGGTTGAAGGCCGGGCCGCCATGCTGATACCATCGGCCGGCTCGGGCAAGCGGGGCTGGCGGCCGCAGCGGTAGCGTCGGCCGGCAGTGCTGCTGCGGCGTGGCTCGACCTGCGCGGGTGGGACCGGGCGATTGCGAGGATGATGGCGCGGGCACTTGAAGCTGCTCTCCTGGCGCTTCGTCGTACGCCCGCGTCGGCCGCCGCGCTGGCGGCGGTGCGCCAGGCCTGCGCCGCGCGCGAGGGCGCGGGCGAGGGCCTCGGTCTGGCGCTCGATCGCGCGCGGGCCCATCACGCGACCGCGGGAAATTGGGAGCTGGTGGTCGCGCTATGCGACGCGGAGCTCGCTGGTGCCCCCGACGCGTCCCGTCGCGGCGAAGTGCTGCTGGCCGCGGCCGAGGTGCTCGAGGACGAGCTGCTCGACGAAGTCCGGGCGCTGGCCTGCTTCGAAGAGGCAGCGGCGCTGCGCCCTGACGACGACCGTCTCGGCCGCACGATCGCCCGCATTCGCCTCGTGCGCGGTAGCTGGGAGCGGGTCGCCGAGAAATACGTCGAGGGAGGCCGCGGCCGCTGTCGACCGTGAGCTGAAGACGCGCCTGCTGCTCGCGGCGGCTGAAGTCGTGGCGCGAAACGACCCCGCGTCGGCGCGCGTCGAGACCCTGTTGCGCGCGAGCCTGGAGGTCGACCCGCGCAACGCCCGCGCCAGCGCCCAGCTCGATCGCCTGCTGGCGCGCTGCGGGCGCATCAGCGAGAGGCTTGAGCTGCTCGAGCAACGCCGGCGCGTCGCGATCGATCCCGTCGAGCGCGTCGCGGCGCTGCTCAGACTCGGCGACTGCTGGGCGGAGCAGCCGGAGGGCACGCCGGCCGAGGCGGGCGCGGCCGGCCGGCGGCGCGGCGCGCGCACGCCGACGGCGACCGACCATGCGGTCGCTTGCTGGCGCCAGGTGCTGGTCCTCGACCCCAGCCAGCCGCACGCCCTGGCGCAGCTGGTGCCCGTGCTCGAGGGGCGTCGCGATTGGGCTGGCATCGCCGAGGTCTTTCAGTCCGCGCTTCAGCACGGACCGCCCGGTGAGCGCGACGTCGAGCTCTTGGCGCGGCTCGGCCAGGTCCTCGCGACGCGCCTCGATCAGCCTGCTCGTGCCGAGGAGTGCTTCCGCCTGGTGCGCCGGCAGCAACCGGATCATCCCCTGGCCGTTGACTTCTACTGCGCACTGCATCGCGAGCGGGGCGAGCCGGCGGAGGCCGTTGCGCTGATCGAGCAGACCCAGCTGCGCGAGCGCGACCCGCAGCGCCGGCTGGAGCTCGCGCTGCGTTTGGCCGAGCTGGTCGAGGACGGGCTCGGCGATTATGAGCGCGCCATCGAGCTCTGGACCGTGCTCGCGCCGCCCCTCGCCTTGCCCGCGGCGCCGGCTTCCGCCACGGCGTCGTCGGACGAACCGACCCTTCACCAGCGCGCCCGCGAGGCGCTGGCGCGCCTCTATCGTCGGGTCACGCCCCCGCGCTGGAACGCGCTGCGCGACCTCCTCAAGGCCGAGCTCGATCACTTGCCGGCGGACGCGAGGTCGCGCCGGGTTGAGCTGCAGCTCGAGCTGGCGGCGATCTATCGCGACTACCTCAAGGTCGATGCGATGGTCGTCACGCTCTATAGCGCTGTCTTGGCGCTGCAGCCGGACCACCCTCAGGCGCTCTTGGCGCTCAGCGAGCGCTTCCTCGCGCTCCAGCGCTATAGCGAGCTGGCCGAGGTGCTGGGGCGGCGCGCGACGCTGAGCAGCGATCCGCAGGAGCAGGTGGCGCTGCTGCATGAGATCGCCGCGCTGTGGCTTGAGCAGCTCGGCAACCAGGCGCAGGCCATCGCGCCCCTCGAGCAGGTGCTTGAGCGCGATCCGCTCAACGAGAGAGCGCGCGCTCGGCTGCGAGAGATCCACACCCGACGTCAGGATTGGCGCGCGCTCTTCGAGCTGCTGACGACCGAGGCGGCGCTGCGCGACGGGCAGCCGCGAGCTGCCCTGCTCAGCGAGCTGGCTCAGCTCGCTGGCGAGCGGTTGGGCGACGCGCCGCGCGCCGCCGCCTTGTGGCGCGACGTGCTTCAGCTCGACGCGCATCACGCCGGGGCGCTCGAGGCGCTCGAACAGCACTACCGGCGCGAGGGCCAATGGGTGGCGCTCGGTGATGTGCTGCAAGCGCAGCTCGAGCGGGTCGACGCGCAGAGCGCGACCGCGCTGCAGCTATGGGAGCGGCTGGCGGACCTGCATAGCAACCAGCTGCGGACCCCCGAACGCGCGATTGTGGCCTGGCAGGAGGTGTTGGCCCGGCGCCCGACGACCACGCGGGCGCTTGTGCTCCTGCGCGAGCTCTTGGCCCAGGCGCGCCGCTGGGACGATCTCGAGGCGCTGTTGACGCCGCGCGGGCTGCTGCTCGAGCTGGTCGAGACGCTGACGAGCGCCGCAGATCGGGAGCGCGACGAAGACACGCGTGTCGAGCTGAATCTCCGGATCGGTCGGATCTGCGGCGGGGAGCTGCAGCAGGTGGAGCGAGCGATTCGCGCCTACGAACGGGTCTGGGGCCTGCGCGCGGGCGAGCTCGAGGCGGCCCGGGCGTTGGCCCCCTTGTACCGGGCGACGTCGCGCTGGGAGGGGTTGATCGCCGCCGATGAGCGCTTGCTGGAGGCAGCGGCCGACGATGCGGAGCGTCGAGCGCTGATCGCCGAGCTGCAGGCGGTTTGTGCGGGTCCGCTGCGCGACCCCGCCCGGGCGATGGTTTGGGCGGCCCGCGCCTGGGCGCTGGCGCCGGCAGAGGCCGAGCTGCTGCAGGCGATCGAGGGCCTCGCCCGGGCGGCGCGCGCGTGGCGCCCGCTGGCTGAGCTGCTCGAGGCGCAGCTGACGCGACTCGGCGACGACGCCGAGCTGCGCCTGCTGGTGCTGGCGCGGCTGGCCGAGCTCTGGGCCGACGAGCTGGACGATGGGGTGCGTGCCGAGACGCACTACCGTGAGTGGCTGCGGCTGCGCGGCGATGATCGGCGCGCCTGGACGGGGCTGGCGGAGGTGCTTCGCCGCGGCGGGCGGTGGCGCGAGCTGCTGGCGACGCTCCAGGCGGAGGCCGTACTCCCGCTGCCGCTCAGCGAGCGCGCGGCGCTGCAGCTCGAGGCGGCCACCGTCGCGGAGGAGCGCCTCGGAGACCCGAGCGCCGCGATTGCACCCTATCGCGAGCTGTTGGCGCTGGGGGTGGAGCGTACGCCGGCGCTGCAGGCCTTGGAGCGTCTTTATCGCGTCTGTGGCGCCTGGTCGGAGCTGGCCGGCGTGCTGCGTGAGCAGCTCGACGGGCTTGCCGCTGCCGACCCGGAGCGCGGCGAGTTGCTCTGCCGGTTGGCGCTGGTCGTCGGCGAGCAGGAGGGTGCGCCCGAGCGGGCGATTGAGCTGCTCGGCCAGGCCTTGGTCGTGGCCCCGGACCATCCCCAGGCGCTGGCCGCCCTCGAGGATTGGTTGGATCGCGCTAGCGCTCCGCAGCGCGCGCAGGCGGCGCGCCTGCTGCTCGAGCCCTACGAGCGCGCCGGTCGGTCGGCCGCGCTGGCCGCGGCGCTGGTGCTGGTGGTCGAGGCAGAGGAGGATCCGCTCGTGCGGCGCGAGGCGCTGCGGCGGTTGCAGCGGCTCTACGAACACGGGCTCGATCAGCCCGGGCCGGCGCTGGACGCCGCTGAGGCGCTGCTCCGGCTCGATCCACGCGACGAAGCCGCGCTCGACGACGTCCTGCGGCTGGCCCGCCGTGCGGGCCAGAGCGCGCGCGCCGCCGCGCTGCTCCGCGGCCTCGTTGGCGCCGACCAGGTCGGGGTAGGGGCGCCGGTCGGCTTGCGCTGGCAGCTGGCGCTGCTGCTTCACGGTGACCTTGGCGACGCGGTCGGCGCCCAGGCGCAGCTGGTCGAGCTCCTGCGCGAGGCACCGGAGAACGATGCGGCGTTGGCCCTCTTTGAGCAGTTGCTGCGCGATGGAGGGCAGTGGCGCGAGTTGCGCGACTTCTTGCAGCTGCAGCTCGGACCTTGCACGGAAGCTGCCGAGCGGCGGCGCTTGCTGACCCAGATCTGTGCGCTGAGCGAGGATGTGCTCGGCGACGCGGACGCGGCCCTGCTGGCCTATGAGGAGCTGTTGCGCGGGGCGCCTGCGGATCAGGTGGCCTTCCGCGCAGTGGAGCGGCACTACCAGCGGCTTGCGCGCTGGGGCGATCTGGCGCGGCTCTATCTGGCGCGGCGTGACGTGATCAGCGACGAGGCCGAGCGGCGGGCGCTGCTGGGCTTCGTCGCGCCGCTGCAGGAGCAGCTCGGTCAGAGCGAGCAGGCCATCGCGAGCTATCGCGAGTTGGCGGGCGACGCCGCGCATTCACGGGCCGCCCTCGAGGCCCTCGAGCGCCTCTACCGGGCCGCCGCGGCCTGGCCCGAGCTGATCGCGGTGTTGCGGCAGCAGGTGGCCCTGGCTGCCGAACCAGCGCTTCGCGCCGCGCTCTGGCGTCGCATCGCGGAGGTGGCGAAGGGGCCGCTCGGCGACCTCGAGCAGGCGAGCGCCGCGTTGAACGCGCTCCTCGAGGAGGATGGCGGCGATCGGCGCGCCCTCGAGGACCTCGCCCGGCTCTATCGTGGCGCCGCACGCTGGGAGGATCTGCTGCGGCTCCTCGACCGGCGACTGGCGCTGGCGGCGGTCGGGTCGACCGAGCATGTCGTGCTGCAACGGGAAGCGGCCGAGATCGAGCTCGAGCAACGTGGCGACGTCGCCGCGGCGCTGGCGCGCTATCAGCCCTTGCTGCAAGAGCCGGCGCTGGAGCAGGCGGTCCACGCCGCCTTGGCACCCTTGCTCGATCAGCCCGAACACGTCGCGGCCGTGGCGGCCCTGCTCGAACCGATCGCGCGCGCGCGATCGGATTGGCCGGCACTGCTGCGCTTGGCCGAAGCGGAGGCTCGGCACGCCACCAACGCGACGCGGCGCGCGGAGCGGCTGCGCGCCCTCGGGCGGATCCACGAGGAGGGCACGAGGAACCTCGAGCAGGCCTTTGCCGCCCATGCGCGGGCGTTGCTCGCCGAGCCCGAAGGCGTCGGGCTGGCGTCGGCGCTCGAGGCCCTCGAGCGCCTGGCGGCGGCCTCGTCGACCTGGCCAGCCTGCTGCGAGCTGTTCGAGACCGCGTTGGAGCGCTGCGCTCAGGGCGCGTCGCGCTGCACGCTCCGGCTGCGGACCGCTGCGTTGGCTTGGCGCGAGCTGGCTGACCGCGAGCGCGCCAAGCGACACTACGACGCACTGCTGCAGGAGGGCGCGCGCGACCAACCGACGTTGCTGGCGCTGCAGCGCCTCTGCGAGCAATGCGAGGACGCGCCGGCGCTGGTCCTGACGCTGGAGCGCCTGGCCGAGCTCTCCGATGCTGGCCAGGCGCTCGCTGCCCTGGAGGGGCTCTATGCCCAGCTCGGGCGTTGGCGCGAGCTGGAGCAGTTGCTCGAGCGGCGCGCGGTGGCGGCGACGCAGGAGCCCGAAGGACGAGCCGATGGTTGGTTTCGCCTCGCGCGGCTGCGTGCGACCCAACTCGACGACGCGGCCGGCGCGCTCGAGGCCTATGGCGCCCTGCTCGGCTTGCGCTCGGGTCACGCGGCGGCGCGGGCCGCCGTCGCCGAGTACCTCCAGCAGCCGCAGTGGTCGCTCCGCGCCGCGGAGATCCTGGCGCCGCTGCACGAGGCTGCGGGCGATTGGCGCGGGCTGATCCGCAGCTGCGAGGTCTTCCTGACGCATGAGCGGCAGCCAGCGCGTCGGCGTGAGCTCTGCTTGCGCCTGGCCCGGCTCTGGGAGGATCGCCTGGACGATCCCCGCAGCGCCTTCGCCTGGTATGGCAAGGCGCACTGGGAGGATCCGGAGCACCAAGAGGCTCAGGAGGAGTTGCTGCGGCTGGCCGCGCTGCTCGACCGCTGGCCCGAGGCCGTCGCGGTGCTGACCCAGCCACTCGACGAGGGGCGCGTCGACGCCGCCGCCGGGCGCGCGCTCGCGCTCTTGGTGGGTCGCCTCTACGACGAGCGACTCTACCAGTGGCAGGCCGCGGCGGCCTGCTTCGAGCGTGTGCTCAGCCGCGACGCCGGGGACGAGGAGGCCTTCGGCCTGCTCGAGCGGCTGCTGATGCGCCACGAGCGCTGGCAAGAGCTGCTGGCCGTCTACGCGCGAGCCGTTCCGGTGCCGGAGGCGGGCGACGCGGGCGCCGGTCGCTCGCGGCGGCAGTTGCTGCTGAAGGTGGCGCGGGTCTGGGAGGAGGCGATCGGCGATTTCGACCAGGCGCGCCGGGCCTATTGCGAGTTGCTCGATCAGTTTCCTGGCGACGAGGCGGCGCTGCTGGCGCTCGATCGGCTCTACAGCGAGCGCAAGGCCTGGCCGGCGCTCTGCGAGCTGCTGCAGCGGCGCGTGCCGTTCGTCGAAGCTCCCGCGCTGCGGCACGACCTCCTCTGCCGCATCGGAATGCTTCGCGAGCAGCACCTCGACGATGTCGCGGGCGCGATCGCGAGCTATCAGCGCGTGCTGGAGAGCGACCCGTTGCACCCTGCCGCGGTGGCGGGCCTCGAGCGCATCGTGATCGACCGGGACGTGCGCCTTCGGGTGGCGCAGCTCCTCGAACCCGTCTATCGCGCGCAGGACGAGTGGGCCAAGCTGGTGGTGATCCTCGATGTTCAGCTCGACTTCGTCGAAGATCCGACGCGACGCGACGCGCTCTTGCGGGAGATAGCGGCCCTCCACGAGCAACGCGGTGGCATCCCCGAGCTCGCGCTCAAGGCGCTCGGACAGGCCTTTCGCGAGGGTCGGGGCGCGGACCTCGCGCTGCTGGCGGAGATCGAGGCGCTCGCTGAGCGCCTCGGGGCCTGGCGGCAGGTGCTGGTTTGGTTGCACGAGGCCATCGAGGTGGGCGCGGACGTCGCGCGCCACGCGCTCCTGTTGGCGCGGGCCGCGCGCCTGGCCGAGGAGCGTCTCGGCGACGCTGACGCGGCGTTGGCCGATTGGCGCCGGCTCTTGGCGCTGCGCGAGAGTGATGCCGAGGCGTTATCCGCCGTCTTGCGGCTGCTCGAGCAGCTCGGGCGCTGGGAACCGCTGGCCGAGGCGCTGCAGCGGCAGGCCGAGCTGACCAGCGACCTCGTGCTGCAACGGCGCTGTTATCGGCGGATGGCCGAGCTCTTCGATCAGCGCATCGGCTGGCCAGAGCGGGCGGTCGAGGCCTGGCGCCAGGTGCTGGCGTTGGGCGGCGAGGATGAGGTGGCGCTCGAGGCCCTGGCCTTGATCTATGCGCGCGCCGAGCGCTGGATCGACCTCGTCTGGGTCTATCAGCGGCAGCTGGCGCTGAGTGAGCAGACCGAGCGCTGGCAGGACGTCGCCTGGGCCCTCGCGCGGACCTACGAGGAGCGCTTGGGCGATGTCTTCGAGGCCCTGCAGATCTTGCGCGCGCTGTACGCGCGGCAGCCCGACGACGCGGAGGCGCGGGCGCAGCTCGAGCGCCTGCTGGCGACGGCCGGACTGTGGGGCGAGCTGGCGGCGCTGCTCGAAGGCCACGCCCCCGGCGAGAGTGCGGGCGCGCAGCGGCGCGAGCGGCGGCTCCAGGCCGCGGCGATCATGCTCGAGCGGCTCGGCGACGAGGACGCCGCCCTGACGCGCCTGGAGCAGCTGCTGGCGGAGGATCCCCACGACGATGACGCGCTGGCCTTGCTCGAGCGGCTCGTCGATCCTCCGCGGCAGCGCGAGCGTGTGGCGGCGCTGCTCGAGCAAGTCTGTCTGGCGCGCGGTGACTACCTTGGCGTGCGGCGCGCGCTCGAGCTCTGCGTTGCCGGCGCGGCGGGTAGCGCGCGTCGCGATCTGCTGGAGCGCGTCGCCCTGCTCGAGGAGGAGCAGCTGCAAGACCCGCGCGCCGCCTTCGCGAGCTATGCGCGCGCCGCGGCGGAAGCTCCGACCGACGAGACGTTGCACGCGCCGCTGGAGCGGCTCGCGCTGCAACTCGGGGCGCTCGAGGAGCTGCAGCCGCTCTTCGAGCGGCTGGCTGCGCTCGTCTTCGACGCGGAGGCGAGCGAGCGGTTGCATGTCAAGCTGGCGACGCTAGCCGAGGCCGCCAACGACGAAGCGGCGGCGGAGCGCTACCTGCGCCAGGCGATCGACCGGCAGGGCGGATCGATCGCGCTCTGGTCGAAGCTGGCGGCGCTCTTGGATCGCCAGGGGCGCGTGCCGGAGCTGGTCGAGGCGCTTGAGGGTCAGTGCGAACTGACGGTCGACCTCCAGCAGCGCGCGGCCTTGCAGCAGCGCATCGGCGGGACGCTCCTGCGGCGCGCCGACGATGCTGAGGGCGCGTTGGCGGCCTATTGCATCGCGCTGAGCCAAGACGCCGGCAACCAAGCAGCCAGGGCCGGTCTGGAGCAGTTGCTCGACCGGCCGAGTCTGACCCCGACGGTGATCGACGTGCTCGAGCCGCTCTACGAGGGCGAGCGCGACTACGCCAAGCTGGTCGCGCTCGGCGAGTGGCGCCTGGCGACGCTCAGCGATCCGATGCGCCAGGCGGCGGTGCTCGATGCGCTCGCTCGTCTGCAGGAGGAGCAGCTCGACCAGCCCGCTCAAGCCCTCACGACGCTGCTCCGCGCGCTGCGTTGCGACGCCTCCGCTCCGTCGCGCTGGGAGGAGGCGGAGCGCCTCGCGGTGGCCCTCGATCGGACGCTCGAGCTGGGGGCGCTCTTCGACGAGCTCTTGGACGCTCCTGCGCTGGTGCCGGAGCAGGCGCGGGAGCTCGGCTTGCGCAGCGCAGCCTGGCAGGAGGATCAGCTCGGAGACGGTCGGCGCGCCGAGGCGCGCTACCGCTGGGTGCTCGAGCGCGACCCGCGGGCGGAGCGGGCGCTGCTGGCGCTGGAGCGGCGCTACCGGGCGCAGTCGGACGCGCGCGCCCTCCGTGAGGTGCTCTGGCAGCGCTTGGCGCTGATCAGCGCTGCGCGCGAGCGACGCGGCCTGCTGGGCGAGCTGGCGCAGCTCAGCGCCGAACGCCTCGGCGATCGGGGCGGGGCCATCACCGCCTGGCGGATGCTCTTCAACGAGGAGCCCGGAAACGCGGCGGCCTTCGCCGCGCTGGAAACGCTATGCGAGCAGGAAGGGCAGTGGCGCGAGCTGGTCGCCGCGCTCGATCGGCGCGCGGCGGCGACCGACGATCCCAGCGCCCGGCAGCGTCTCGCGCTGCGCGCGGGAGAGCTGCTGCTGACCCGCTTGGATGATCGGGACGGTGCGGCGGCGCGCTACCGTGACCTGCTGCAGCGGGATCCGCTTTGCGCCGCCGGGCTGCTCGGCCTGCAACGCGTTGCCGAGCGCGGCGCCGACTGGCCGGCCGTGCGCGAGCTGCTGCTGCGTCGGCGCGAGCTGAGCGCCGAGACGGCCGAGCGGCGCGCGCTGACCCTCGAGCTGGCGCAGCACGCCGAGCAGCGACTGGTCGACGGCGTGGCGGCCGAGCGCTACTTCCGCGAGGCGCTCGCGCTCGACGCGTCCGACGGCCCCGCCTACGACGGTCGCGCGCGCCTCCTGCGGCAACAACGAAGGTGGTCGGACCTGGCGGAGCTGCAAGAGGCGCGGCTGGCGGCGCTCGGCGACGGCGAGCAAGCGCTTGAGCTGCGGCTGGAGCTGGCGCGCTTGAGCTTGGAGGAGCTGGCTCAGCCGGAGCGGGCCCGCCGCAGTCTCGAAGGGGTCGGACCGGTCGCCGCCGGGGACGCCCGTGTCTTGCTCGAGCTGGCGCGCGCGGCCTTGCTCTGCGGTGAGGCGAGGTCGTGCCTCGCGCTGATCGAGCAAGCGGAGACCGCGCCTGGTGACCGCGCGACGCGCGCGGCGCTGCAGTTCACGCGCGCCCGGGCTCAGGCGGCGACGGGCGCGCCGCCTGAGCTGCAGCTCTCGGCCTGCGAGGCCGCGCTGGAGGTCGATCCTGGCCATGAGGCGGCCGCCGCGACCCTCGTGGCGTTGGCTGCTGGAGCAGGGGAGGCGCGGGCCCGTCACGCCGTGGCTATCCTCGAGCGCTGCGCGGCGGCGCTGGAGGGTGAGGCGAAGGTGGCGTGCTTGCGGCGCGCCGCGGCCGTGTCCTACCAGCCCCTGGGCGATCACGCTGCGCGGCTCGCGCTGCTGCGTCGCGCGGTGGACGAAGCGGTAGCGGGCGGGGCGGGCGGCGTCGAGGTCATGCTCGAGCTGGCGGCAGCCTGCCTCGACGGCGACCCCTTTGACGCCGCCGCGCCGCTGCTGGAGCGCGCTGCCGCGGCGTTGGCGGGGCAACGCGGTCTGCTGACCGCTCGCTGCGCTCACCTCGCCGGCCAGCTCGCGGAGCGCCGCGGTGACCATGCCGCCGCGCGCGCCCGCTACGAAGAGGCCCAGCGCGGCGATAGCGGCTATGCCCCGGCCTTGGCGGCCCTCGCCCGCTTGCTCCTGGCGGATGAGGAGTGGGAGGCGGCGCGGCGCGTGCTGCGCGCGCTCCTGCTCCAGCTCGCGTCGGGCAAGCAGGACGTCGCGCGCGCCGACGTCCTGGCGCAGCTCGGCCGCGCGCACGTCGCGCTTGGCGAGACGGCCCAGGGGCGCGCGCTCTACACGCGCGCCCTCGAGGAGCGTCCGGGATGGGTCGAGATCGAGGAGGCGCGCGCGGCGCTCGACGCAGGCGCCGAGGGCTGCTAGCGCGCGCGGCGCCTGGGCAGCGGACGGCTACGCCTGCGGTGGTAGCGATTGCGGTGGTAGCCCTGTCGCTGCGGTCGCGCCGGGCGCCGCGACGCCGTCCTTCGGCGGGTGCGCTGCGAGGAAGCAGCGGCTGCTTCCGTCGGCCCAGGGAGAAACCGGCGGCTCCTCGATCGAGCAGCGGCCGTGGACCTCGCTGCAGCGCGGATGGAAGCGGCAACCAGGTGGCGGCCGCGCCGGCGAGGGCACATCGCCGCGCACGCGCGGGCGGGCATGACGCTTCCGCGCATCGACCGCGGGGATGGCGGCGAGCAACGCGCGGGTGTAGGGGTGCTGCGGCGCCTCGAAGATGCGTTCGGTGCTGCCTTCTTCCACCACCTGGCCCAGATACATCACGGCGATGCGATCGGCGAGGTAGCGCACGACCCCCAGATCATGGGTGATGAAGAGGTAGGAGAGCTGGAGCTCCTCCTGCAGCTGCCGCAGGAGGTTGAGGATCTGCGCCTGAATCGAAACATCCAGCGCGGAGGTTGCCTCATCGCAGATCAGCAGGCGGGGATTGACGGCCAGCGCGCGGGCGATGCAAAGGCGCTGGCGTTGTCCGCCGGAGAACTCGTGCGGGTAGCGCCCCATTTGATCCGGATCGAGCTGCACGCGCCGCATCAGCTCGGCCACGCGCTCCGTCCGCTCACGCTCGTTGGCGCCGATGCGAAACGAAATCATCCCCTCGGCGACGATGTCGCGCGCGCGCATGCGCGGGTCGAGCGAGGCCATCGGATCCTGGAAGACGATCTGCAGCGCGCGCCGATAGGGCAGCAGCTGGCGCGGTGAGAGCGCGAGGAGGTCGACGCCGTCGAAATACACCCGCCCGGCACGGGCACGTTCGAGTCCGAGGATCGATCGGCCCACGGTCGTCTTGCCGCAGCCCGATTCCCCGACCAAGGCGACCGTGCGGCCGGCCGCGCAGATCAAATCCACGCCGTCGACGGCCTTGACCCAGCCGACCGTCCGCTGCAGTAGGCCGGCGCGGATGGGAAACCAGGTGCGCAGCGCTTCGACGCGCAGCAGGCTCGCCCCGCTATCGCGACTGGGCGCATCGCGCAGCGCCGCGCCCGGCGCGGGCAGGGACGGTGCTGCGCCCTTCGTCGCCGCGCTCTGATCGGGCCGGCCGGGGGGCCCCGCGCTGACGGCAAAACCCTGGCTCAAGCGCCCTTGCAGGGCCGGGCGGGCGGCTGGCCAGTCGGCGCGCGCGACCGCGTGGCAGGATACCTCGTGGGTCGTCGACAGCGCCGTGGCGGCAGGGCGCACCTCATGGCAGAGGGCCTGCGCCAGGGGGCAGCGGGTGGCGAAGCGACAGCCCGCCGGCCAGTGCTGCGGCGCCGGCACCACGCCGGGAATCTCCGTCAGCCGCTGACCTCGACGCGCCCGGGCTGGAATCGCGCGCAGCAAGCCCTGGGTGTAGGGGTGCCGCGGCTCCCCCAGGACCTCTTCGCGCGTACCCAGCTCGACCACGCGACCGGCGTACATCACCGCGACCCGGTCGGCGAGCTCGTTGACCACACCGAGGTCGTGGGTAATCAGCAGCACCGTGGTGCCGAGCTGTTGGCGCAGCTCGCGCAGGAGCTCGAGGATCTGCGCCTGAATCGTGACGTCGAGCGCCGTCGTCGGCTCGTCGGCGATCAGCAAGGCGGGCCGCGTCGCGATCGCCATCGCGATCATCACCCGCTGCTTCATCCCGCCCGAGAGCTGATGCGGATAGCTGTGCATCCGGCCGACCGGGTCGGGAATGCCGGTCAAGGCCAGCAGCTGCTGGGCGTGCTGCCAGGCCGCCCGCCGGGTGAGCGGCTGGTGCAGCGCGATCGCCTCCACGACCTGAGCGCCGATCGTCAGCACCGGGTTGAGGCTGGTCATCGGCTCCTGGAAGATCATCGCGATCTCGGCGCCCCGAACCGCGCGCATCTGTGCCACCGGAAGCTGGAGCAGATCGCGTCCATCGAAGCGCACGCGTCCGCGCTCGATGCGGCCCGGGCGCGGCACCAGGCGCAGGATCGAGAGGGCGGTCAGGGACTTGCCGCAGCCCGATTCGCCGACCAGCGCGAGCACCTCGCCGCGGGTCAGCGTCAGCGAGAGATCGTCGACGACTGGCACGGGTCCGCGCTCGCCGGGGAAGGTCGTCGTCAGGGCGTCGATCTGCAGCATTGGCGCGCCGCTCATGTCGGCTCCCGGCGGGTGCGCGGATCGAGGATGTCGCGGACCGCGTCACCGACGAAGTTGACCGCGAGGAGCAAGGTGAAGAGCGCTGCGCCGGCCGCGGCGAGGTTCCACCAGATCACGGGGTCGCGGGACAGCTCGTCGCGCGCCTGATCGATCATCTGGCCCCAGCTACCCTCGATCCCCAGGCCGAGCCAGGAGAGGATCGCCTCTGAGAGCACGAGCCCGGAGAACATCAGCACGAAGGTGATCACCACCAGGTGCATCAAGTTGGGCACGATGTGGCGCAGCAAGATGCGCAGATCGGCGACGCCGAGCGCGCGCGCGGCCTGAACGTAATCCATCTCGCGCAACTTGAAGGTCTCGCCGCGCGCCAGGCGACAGAAGCCGACCCAGCTCGTCACCGCCAGCGCGAGACAGACGGCGACGGTGCTGCGGCCGAGCACCATCACCAGGGCGATCAGCAGCAGCAGCGTCGGCATCGACGCGAGGGTCGACATGACGAAGAACACGCCGTCGTCGATCCTGCGGCCCCAGTAGCCGGCGCTGACCCCAAAGAGCAGCGCGAGCGGGATCGCGATCAGGCTGGTCAGGCCGCCGATCAGCAGCGCGACGCGGGCGCCCTTGATCGTCAGCAGCAGCACATCGCGGCCGACGATGTCCGTGCCGAGCAGATGCCCGCCGGGATGGCGCAGCGGCGCCTGGCCGTAGAACTCGACCTTGGCCAGCGGCGCCGAATAGCTGCGCTCTCGCCGATTGGCGAAGAGGCGATCGATCACGCTGCGCGCTTCGTGTTGCGCGACGACGTCGCCGCCGGTGTCGACGCCGCCGACCCAACGCAGGGAGTCGAGCAGGGCTACGGTGACGTAGCCGGCGATGATCAGCAGCGCGAGTGGGCGACGGCGCCGGAGCTGGACGAAGACCTCCCGCCACAGCCGATGGCGGCGACCGACCAGCAGCAGGCTCAGGCCCGCGAGCAGCAGCAGGGCGACGACGAGGTTGGAGAGGCTAAGGAGCTGCATTGGGCCTTGTCACTCAGCTCAGCCGCACGCGCGGGTCAACCAGCGCATAGCTGATGTCGGTGAGAATCTGTCCGCCGACGAAGAGCAGCGAGCCGAGATAGACCATCGTGCGCAGGGTGGAGAAGTCATTGCCGTTGATCGCGTCGACGGTGAGGGAGCCGAGCCCCGGGATGCCGAAGAACGACTCGAGCAGCAGCGATCCGGTGAAGAGAAAGGGCACTGCGAGCACCACGTGGGTGAGGATCGGGATCATCGCGTTGCGCAAGACGTGGACCCACATGATGCGCCCCTCGGCGCAGCCCTTGGCGCGGGCCGTGCGCACGTAGTCGCGCCCCGTCTCCTCGACGAAGACCGTGCGGTAGAAGCGCACGTCGCCGCCGAGCGCCGCCGCGACGCCGACCAGCACCGGCAGCGCGAGGAAACGCCAGGCCACGCGCGGATCAGGGTCGAAGCCAGAGATCGGAAACCAGCGCAACAGCTTCCCGATCACGTACTGCGCGCCGATGATGTAGAGCAGCACGGAAAGGCTCATCGCCAGCACTGCCAATAACACGCCCATGCGGTCGATATAGGTCTCGCGGAAGAAGGCGACGAAGAGCGCGAGCACGATGCTGAGCAGCAGCCCGATCACGAACATCGGCACGGTCAGCGCGAGGCTAGGGCCGACGCCGCGCCGCAGGCGCTCGACGATCGGCGCATCGTCGCTGTCGCTGCGGCCGAAGTCGAAGGTCAGCATCCGCCGGTAGTGCTCGACCAGCATGCTCTCGCGCCCACCGCGCCACGGCCAGAGCGGGCGATCGTAGCCATGGTTCGTCTTCCACTGCGCGATCACCGCCGGGACCGCCTTCTCGCCCAGCGCGCGGCGGGCGATGTCGTCGGGATCGGTCAGCGTGAAGAAGAGGAGAAAGAGGAAGAGCAGCACGCCGAGCACGACGAGACACCCATGCAGCAAGCGACGCATCACGTAGGCCAGCATCATTGTTGCTCGCGGAAAAAGGTGATCACTGCAGGGACGCCGATGGCGAGCGCCAGACCGAGGAGCAGGTAGAGCGGCCACAGCACGGGGCGGTTCCAACGCTGGCGCTGCGCCGCACGCTGGGCCAGGTCGATGGTCCGGTACTTGACGGTGGGGTAGGCCATTCCCGTCGGTTTGACCTGCCCGAGCCAGCCGTGAAAGAGGGTGTAGTCCTCCGGGTGAAAGAGCTCGATCCAGGGGCGCTCGTGCTCGAGCACCGCGCGCAGCTGGCGGATCAGCGCCAGCCGCTCGGCGTCGTTGCTGCGCGTCTTCATCGCGAGGAAGAGCCGGTCGAAGCGCGCATCGGCGAAGTTCGCTGTATTGGGCCCGCCGCTCCGCGAGCGCGCCATCTCCGACGAAAGCAGGAAGAGGAAGTTCTCCGGATCGGGATAGTCCGCGACCCAGCCCCAGAGGAAGAGCTGATAAGCGCCGTCGCGCACCTTCTGTTGGAATTGGTTGTAGGTGGTTGCGGCGACCCGGACATCGAGGCCGAGGCGGCGCCAGGCGTCGACGAAGAAGCGATAGCGCAGGAGGCCCTGCGCGGTCGTGTCTGACGAGTCGAAGGTCAGCCGCAGCGGTTGACGGGTGCGCGGATCAATACCGCCGGGGTAGCCCGCTTGGCGCAGCAGCGCGGTGGCGCGCGCCACATCGAGCTGGCGGAAGGGGTTGCGGTAGCCCGCCTCGTAGCCGTAGATCCCCGGCGGCAGCGGCGACTGCGCGCTGATCCCGCGACCGTTGCTGAAGAGGCGCAGATACTCGCGGGCATCGATCGCCAGGCTCATCGCCTGGCGCAGCAGGCGGCTGCGTTCGCCCCCGCGCACGCCGACCACCGCATCGTCCATGTTGAAGCCGATGTAATAGACAGCCGGAATCACCGACTTGTTCAGTCGGACGCCGAGCGCGCGCATCTCCGGGGAGAGGCGCTCCTCGCGGATCACCTTGTCGAAGCTCTCACGAATGATCCCCGCGGCGTCGTAGTAACCCTGGAGGAACTTGTTGAAGAGCGGGATGGGCTCCTTCTCGCGCCGCCAGTCGATGCGCTTGATCGACGCCAGCGGCTGGCCGACGACCCGCGGATCGAGCAGTCCGGCCGCGCGATCCTGCGCCTCGCCCTGCGCGGGGTAGGTGGCCCCGGGCGCCCGCCACTCCGGATGGCGCAGGCCGTACCACTGCTCGTTGCGATCCAGCACGATGCGCGCCTGCTTGTCGTAGCGCGTCAGGCGATAGGGGCCCGAGCCGACGGGATGGTCGGCCAGCGTGGGCCTGCCCTTGCGACCGTCGTAGTACGCGGTCGCCTCCCAGGGGATCGGCGTGGAGAAGGGCATGGCGAACCAGTAGAGGAGCTGCGGATAGGCCTCCGTCAGCACGACCTCCAGCTCGAGCGCGTTGCGCGGCCGGAGGCCCTCGATCGGGCCGACCCGGGCGTACTGCTGGTGGACCGGCAGCCGCGCGAAGCGCGCGTCGGTGCGACGGGCGTGCTCGAGCCGCTCGCCGAACTGCCGCAGCCCGACGATGTGAGAGAAGGGCTCGGTCACCGGGCTATTGACGGCCGGGTCAGCGATCCGCGCCAGCGCGAAGGCCACATCGGCGGCGACGAGCTGACGCGTGCTGCGCTTGGGCTGGCCGAGCGCGAAGCAGGGGTCGTCCTGGAAGAGCAGATCGTCACGGAGCTCGAAGTGATAGCGCACGCGGCCGTCGGCCTGCGGCTGCGCCTCGGGCACGGCGACGGCGAGCCCGGGGATCAGCGTGTAAGGTCGGGCCAGGTAGTGATACTCGAGCAGCGTATCGAAGATATTGCCGATGATCGCGTGGTCGCTGACGTTATAGGCGACCGCCGGGTCGAGCGACTTGGGAGCCTCGGTGAAGGCCGAGTAGAAGACGCTGCTGTGGGCGTCGGATCGCGGATAGGGATCGTTCGTGCAGGCGAGGACCAGCCCCGTCAGGGCACAAAGCGCGAAGGGCGAGCAGCGTAGCACGAGCAAATCGGCTCCCGGCCCGAGCGGGCCGCGACCGGGACTCTAGTGTGATGAGGCCCCCATGGGAAGCGCGGTGCCCAGGAGGCCACAAGCCGCTGCTGCGCCCCAGGGGCTGCTGGGCCGGCCGCCTGCCGCGCTGCGGATCGCGTGCGGGTGCTTGCGCGTCGACGGGGACCCGCTACAGGGCTGAGCGCGGGGTTGGTGGGTGGGGGGTGCCGTGGCTATACTGGGCGCGATGAGAACCTGGGCATCGCGGCGCGCGACGAGGAAGCGGCTCACCTTCGCCTTGCTGCTCCCGCTGCTGGTCGTGGCGGGACCGCCGCTCTTGGAGGGCCGCACGGAGGGCCGCGCGGAGTGCCGAGCTCGGCGGCGCGTGGGTCGCGTGCAGAGCCGCCCGCGTGCCGCGGCGGTGACCGGCGCGCTGGACGTCGCTTCCAGGACGACAGGGGCCCAGCTCTTCGTCGATGGCCTGCCAGTGGGCAAGCTTCCCCTGGCCAAGCCCTTGGCGCTGCCCGTCGGGCAGCATACGGTCAAGCTGACGAAGGACGGTTACACGCAGTATCTCGACGTGGTGGAGGTCGCGCCCGGTGCGACGGTGCAGGTGGCCGTCGACCTCTTGCCGGTCGCGGGCGTGCTCGACGTCAAGGCCAATGTCGCTGACGCCCGGGTCTTCGTTGACGGGCGCTTCGTCGGCTTCGCGCCGCTCGAGGTCGAGCTCGATGTCGGCCCGCGCGCGATTCGGGTGACCAAGGCGGGCTATCGCGATGTCATCGTCGCGCGCAAGGCCGTGGCGGGTCAGCGGACGACGCTCGACGTCGGGCTCGAGCTGCTGCCTGCGGGCTCGACGCCCTACCGGCCGCTGGCCCCGCGTGTCAGGTGGTACGAGCGTTGGTATGTCTGGGCCGGGGCGGCGGGCGGCGTCGCGGCCGTCACGGTGGCCGTGCTCGTCCCCGTGCTCGCTGCGGGCAAGGACTCGATCGCGGGCTTCGGCGCCGAGCACCGCTGGCGGGTGCCGTGAGGCAGCCAGCGAGCCTGGGCCCGCTGCGCGGCTGAGCGCCTCCGGAGTCGCGCGTGATCTCCCTCGATGACTTCGACTTCGAGCTGCCAGCCGGGGCGATCGCGCGCTATCCACCCGCGCGGCGCGACGGCGGGCGATTGCTGCGGCTCGAGCGTGCGAGCGACGCCTCGACCCACCACGCGATCCTCGAGCTGCCCGACCTCCTGCCGCCGCGGCCGCTGCTCGTCGTCAATGACACGCGCGTGATTCCTGCCCGTTTGTTGGCCCAGCGCGCGACGGGCGGGCGGGTCGAGCTGCTCCTGCTCGAGCGACGGGCGCAAGCTCGCTGGTGGTGCATGCTGCGCGACGCCAAACGCCTGCGAGCCGGCGAGTGGTTGACGATCACCGCGCCGGCCGCGGGCGCTGCCGCAACGGCTGGCGCGCTGCCGCCGCTGGTGGGCCGCGTGCTAATCGCGACGCCCCCGCGCGAGGGGCGCTGCGAGGTCGAGTTCGAGGACGAGTCGATGATCGCGCGGTGCGGCGCGATCCCCTTGCCGCCCTACCTGGCGCGCGCCGCCGAGCCCAGCGACCTGCTGCGCTACCAGACGATCTTTGCCACGAAAGAAGGGGCGATCGCCGCGCCGACGGCTGGGCTGCATTTCACGCCCGAGCTCGTGGCGCGCTTGGAGGCTGCCGGCGCGACCCTGGCGACCGTGACCCTGCACGTCGGTCCCGCCACCTTCATGCCGATCCGCGACGGCGACCTCGCGTCCCATCGTGTGGAAGGGGAGCGCTTCAGTATTCCGGAGGCCACGGCCGCGGCGGTGGCGGCGGCGCGCGCCGCTGGGCGGGCCGTGGTGGCGGTAGGCACGACGGTGGTACGCGCGCTGGAGACCACCGGCGGGGCGGCGGGGCAGGGGCGCACCGAGCTGGTCATTCGTCCGGGGCATCGCTTCGTCGCCGTCGATGCGCTGCTGACCAACTTTCATCTGCCGCGCTCGACGCTGCTGCTGCTGGTCAGCGCCTTGGCGGGTCGCGAGCGGATTCTAGAGGCCTACCGCATGGCTGTCGCCGCCGACTATCGCTTCTACAGCTACGGCGATGCGATGCTGATCGTCTGAGGCCGGCGCGCGGTTGGCGGACCCCAGGGGGCCCGCTGCTCCCGCCGGCCCAAGGCACCGCAGGCGGGCCGTCGGAGCATCCCTGGAGACGGCGCTGGAGACGGCGCTGGAGACGGCGCAAAGATCGCTGTAGCCTGCGCGCCGATGAGCCGACTCAAGCTTGAACTCGAGGCGCGTGACGGGGCCGCGCGCGCGGCCCGCGTGACGTTACCGCGCGGCACCTTCGAGACGCCCGTCTTCATGCCCGTGGGCACGTTGGCGACCGTCAAGGCGCTGGAGGTCGGCGAGCTCGAGCAGCTCGGCGTGCGGCTGGTGCTGAGCAACGCCTACCATCTGGCGCTGCGCCCCGGCACGGAGGTGGTGGAGCACTGCGGTGGGCTGCACCGCTTCATGGGCTGGCCGCACCTGCTGCTCACGGACTCAGGTGGCTTCCAGGTCTTCAGCCTGCGCGCCCTGATGCGAATCGACGACGACGGGGTGGCCTACCGCTCCCATATCGACGGCTCGGCGCGCTTCATCGATCCCGAGCGTTCGATGGCCGAGCAGGCCGCGATCGGCGCGGATATCGCGATGGCCTTCGACCACTGCCCGCCAGCGAACGCGACGCCGCTGGCGATCGAGGCGGCGATGGAGCGGACGACCCGCTGGGCGCGACGCTGCCTCGCGGTGGCCCCTCCGCCGCATCAGGTGCGCTTCGGCATCGTGCAGGGCGGGGCCGATCTCGGCCTGCGAAGGCGGCATCTCGAGGCGATCACCGCGCTGCCCTTCGAGGGCTTCGCGCTCGGTGGGCTCTCGGTCGGCGAGGCCAACGAGCGCATGCACGAGGTCGTCGCCGACGCCGCCCCGCGGCTGCCCGAAGGCGCGCCGCGTTACCTGATGGGCGTGGGGCGACCGGAGGATCTGATCCGCGCGATCGGCGCCGGCATCGATATGTTCGACTGCGTGATGCCGACGCGGCATGCGCGCAACGGCCAGCTCTTCACGGCCGAGGGGCGGGTCGTGATCTCCAACGCGCGTCATCGGCTCGAGGATCTGCCGATTGACGCGAGCTGCGCCTGCAGGGTCTGCCAGCGCTATAGTCGCGCCTACCTCCGTCACCTCTATGTCGCGCGCGAGCTGCTCTACAGCCGCCTGGCCACCCTGCATAACGTTCACTTCGTCGTCGAGCTCGTGCGCCAGGCTCGCGCTGCGATCCTCGAGGGTCGCTACGCGGCATTCGCGGCCGCGTTCTTCGCGCGGCGCGCGCCGGGGCTCTGATGCGGCGCGCGACGCGCGATTGACCGAGCCCTCTGCGGGCGCGCAGGTGCGCTAGCGCGGCCCGCGGTGATGTGGCAGTGTCCGGCGCCGCGTGCGACCCGCATGGTCGCCGAAGGAGCCACAATGCCAGCACCCACTGTCAGTACTGTCCAGGCCATGCTCACGCCGGCGGTCGCCATTTCGGCCGTCGGGCTGCTCTTGCTGACCCTGAGCAACCGCTACTCGGCGGCGATCAACCGGATTCGTCTGCTCAGCGACGAGCGGCGCCGCCTGCGCGCGGTGCAGGCCAAGCAAGACCCGCCCGGCGAGATCGAGCAGCTCCGCCTCGAGAGCGTGCTCCGTCAGACACGAGCGCTGCTGGTGCGCATGCGCTCGCTGCGCAACGCGGTGTTCTGCATGTACCTCGCGGTCGGGATGTTCGTGCTGACCTCCGTCGGCATCGGGGCGCAGCTCGCCACTGACTCGGGCCTGCTGCGCATCCTCGCGACGACGGTCTTCCTCTGCGGCATGCTGGTGGTGCTGCTCGGCGTCGCCTTCGCCACGGTGGACCTGCGGCGATCCTTCCGCGTTGTCGAGCTCGACGCGCAGAGTGACGGCTGACGCCCAGAGTGACGGCTGACGCGGAGTGACGGCTGACGCGCAGTGACGGCTGACGCGCAGTGATCCTGGCGCGCGGCGCGCTCAGCCGGCCGCTTTGCCTTCGCGCAGGCGCAGCAACAGGCGGCGGAAGGGCGCGTAGAGGCAGCTGTGCTCGCAGGCGGAAAGGTCGTCGACCGCGAAGCAGTGCCGTCCGCATTCCTCGGTCTCGAGCGGAACGGCCGGCGTCAGGTGCTCGTCGATCAGCGGCGCAAAGTAGAGCGCGGGTACCGTGAAGGTCGCCCCGCAACTCGGGCTGCGATGCTCGAAGTAGATCTCGTTGCGCTCGGTCGCCTGTCCCGCGAAGCGCATGCCCTGGGGCAGGTACTGGGGATCTTCGACGAGCTCGCGCAGGCTGAGCTGCTGTTGGCATTGCGAGCAGGTGGCGATCGGCGTGTTATCCAGTTGGGCCATGGTCTGCGTCTCCCTCGACAGTGCCCGTTTCTCGCCCGAGCGGGCTCCAGACGCAACCGGCAAGCGCGGGGTGGGCGTTCCGCGGCCGCGCGACGGTGGTGCTCACCAGGCTGACCGCGGCAGCCGCCGTTAGGGCGCCGCAGTCGACGCGCTCGAGGGCCGCGACTCGGCCATCGTTGGTCTCCAGCACCTTCACGCCGAGGTCGTGCTGACTTGCCGCGTCGGCGACGCTTGTCCGTGCTGGTTTGGTCATCAGCAGCGCAGGCCGCGAGCGCGTCCTCTGCCACGGTCGAAGCGCAGGGGCAAGGGCGCGGTGCGGGGAGAGCGATCGGGGGACGTGGCGCTTTCGAGCGAAAGCGAGCCTTCCGGTTGCAGGTTCTGCGAGAACCCGTCGAGGTAGTCCTCGAAGTCGGCCTTGAGCTGCTGCTGGCTCCCGCGTGACTTGAGATCGCGAAGGCTGAACTTCGACGTGTTGTAGAACGCCTCGTCAGAGGCCTTGCACAGAGTCTGCCCGATCCGCTAATTTCAGACGCGCCGAGTGTCAACCTCGGAGTGGGGAACACTGTAGACCACCTCGACGAAGCCCTTCGCTGCACCGCCCAACGCGCCTTCCCGGCGCAGCTTCGTCCGCCACCAGCAAAGCGTTGTCGGGTGCACCCCTTGCCGTCGTGCGAACGCTCGTGCCCCCTCGCCGCTGGATTCGTAGGCCCCACAGAGGTCGATCCATTCAGCCCGACTTCGCCGCTCCTGCATCGCTGCCGCCTCCCGGTCTACGCCGGGACACAGCCTTCATCACCCCGGTCCTCAACACCAGGCGGGCCCTGCTGAACGGTTACGGAGGATCGCGGTGCGCGGAGTTGAACGCGGGCCTCGGCGGGATGTTCGTCGCGTGGGTCGGCGTCGCGCTCGCCGATCGGCGTTCGGAGAGGGACCCGAGAACCGGGGGCCGCCCCGCGTGGTCAACAGGTGTCGAGCAGCGTCCAACCAGATCCCAAGAAACCTCTTCGGCGGCGTCCTCGACGACGCGCGCACCATTCGACAGCCGCCACCAGGCCGCCCACGCTGGCTCGTGGCGCGCCCGACGCGCACCTGGGACGCCTGGCGCGGCGCGCGGACAAAGGGCACCGTGCGCGCCGTCCGCGGAGCAGGGGCGCGAGGGTGAAGTCCGCGGGTGTCATGGTCAGGCAGCCTTCGCGGGCGGGGCGTCGGCCACGAGGGCGTAGCCCTGGAGAATGCCGTTGGCGTACGGCCGTCGCTCGAGGCGGCGCCTCCGGACGTCGGTGAGGTCGATGACCTCGGCCTCGGGCTTGCTGGCTGCGAACTCCTCCGGCATGCGCCCGTCGATGCCCTGGTGAGGTCGCTCGGTGTTCGCGTAGCGCCGGTACTCGTCGAGGTAGAACTGCAGCTCCTTCGCGTCGGCCACGCGGATGTGCCGGAGCAGCTCTCGGCGGACGGATCCGATGGCGCGCTCCGCGTAGCAGTTCATCGACGGCAGCCCGGTCGGCGTGACCTCCTCCTCGATCTCGAGCACGCGGAGCTGGCGCGCGAACTGCCCGGCGAAGTGCGCGCCGTGGTCGTGAACGACGGCCTTGGGCGCGCGCTTCTCGCGAGCGCAGACCTCGTTGAACGTGCGGATGGTCCACACCGAGTCGACGTCCCAGCCGTCGTGGACGCGGAGGTCGAGCAGCTCCCGGGTGTGCACATCGATGATGAGTGGCGCCTGGAGCCACACGCCCTTCGCCGTCTGCACCGCGAAGAAGTCGAGCGCCCAGAGCGCGTCCTTGGCGGTGGACCTCGCGCGCTCGAAGTCGAGCTTCCTGCCTGGGCGTGGCGAGAACCCGTTCTCCTTCAGGATGCGGGCGATGGTCGGCTCGCTCGCGCGGATGCCCATGCGCCGCAGCTCCTCGCGTATGCGCCGATGGCCCCACGCTCGGTTCTCGCGCTTCAGTGTCATGATGAGTTCGACGACCTTCTTGTCGAGCGGCGGCCGCCCGCCCGTGTCCGGGCGCCCTCGCAGCGAGCGGAAGCGGGTCGCCCAGCGCCTGATGGTGCGCAGCGACGCCGAGAGGAAGTAGCGCTGGAAGGGCTCGTCGCCGCGCGTGAGGAGGTACGCGAAGACCTGCGCGGCGCGCGTGGCCATCGGCATCGGAGCTGGCTCGGTGCGCTGAGCGAGCTCGGCCTCGAGCGCGTCGAGCTGGGCCTTGAGCGCGATGTTCTCGCGGTAGAGGCGTGCAGCCTCGGGCATCGTCGTGTTGCGCGGCAGGCGCGACACGCGGTCCACCGCTGTGAGGAGCAGGTGGTAGAAGCCGAACTCGACGGCACGCAGCGTGAGCGAAGCCGCGCCCCTGATGCGGCCGAGGAGGTCGAGGGTGCGCGGCTTGGAGGTCTTCGACGCCTCACTCATCGGAGGACCTCTTCCCTCGCGCCTTGCGCGGCTTGGGGGTCGACGCCGAGGGCTCGCCGCCCGCGAGCCGCTTCGTCTCGGCGATGACCCTATCGAAGTCGCTCTCGAAGAGCCGGTCTTGCACGATGCGGTACTTCTCGAACTCGCTGAGCGCGTGCTGCTTCGCCAATTCGGCGCTCACCTTGCCGGCGTCCTGCAAGAGCTCGCGGTCCCACAGGCGCAGGAAGCCTTGGAGACGTTCCTCCCAGTCGGCCATCGTCATCGGGATGCGCCGCGTCGCCTGCATCTCAGCCATGTCGAGGTAGGCCGAGACGATGCGCTGCATCTGGTCCATCTCGGTCTCCGAGAGGTAGTTCTTGGCGATCACCACGTCGTAGCGGTGGATCTTCCCCTGCGGCGCGCCCTCCCAGGTCGTCAGACCCATGTGGGGCTGCTCGGCGTCGGCGCGCTCGACGATGACCTCGGCGGCGGTCTGCCCATGCACCGCGAAGTGCAACTTGTTCTGCACGGCAGCGAAGAAACGCTGCGTCGCTGCGGCCGTCGCGTCGTAGTCCACCGAGGTCGCGTAGATGTCGGTGACTTTCTGGTAGAACTTGCGCTCCGAGAGGCGGATCTCTCGGACCTTCTCGAGCTGCCGATCGAAGAACTCCTGGGTGAGCACGCTGCCGCCCGACTTCAGGCGCTCCACGTCCATCACCCAGCCTTGGATGGTGTAGTCCTTCACCACCTGCGTGGCCCACTTGCGAAACTGAACCGCGCGCTCGTTCTCGATCTTGAAGCCGACGGCGATGATGGCCTGCAGGTTGTAGTGCTTGACGTTGTAGGTCTTTCCGTCGGCGGCAGTTGTTAAGTACTGCTTAACAACTGCCCCCTCGACCAGCTCTCGGTCGGCGAAGATGCGCTTGAGGTGCTGGTTGATGGCCGGGACGGTGACGTCGTAGAGCGACGCCATCATCTTCTGGGACAGCCAGATGTTCTCGTCCTCGTAGCGCATCTCGACGGCCTGCTGCTGCGAGCCGGTGGCGGCGACGAAGGTCAGGTACTCGGCCGCCGAGGAGCGCACGATGGAGACCTCGGGCGGTTGCTTTTTGCGGGTCACGCCGTGCCTCCCGGACTCGTTCTCGGCTTGAAGACGAGCGTTGCCACATCGTGGCGCTCGCCCGCGCTTCGGACCTCGACGAGAACCATCGGCCCGAGCGCTCGACCACCGACGTTGACCTCGACTGCGGGACCACCCACCGGCTGCAGGTGGCCCTCCGCGAAGAGCTGGAGCGCGGCAGGCATCATGGCATGCACCGTCGCCGTGCCGTCTTCCGCGACTGCCCCTCTGTGGCGGGCGTAGGGGAAGCTGAGAGACGAGGTTCTGTCGAGGCGAATCCTCACCTCATCGAGGAAGACACCACCGATCGCGATTCGCTTGTCGATGGGCGGCGGCACCTCCGCGCGAACGCCGTCGGGCAAGCCCACGGTGCAGGTCATCCGCCGCGCGCCCGTCGAGTCCTCGTCGTAGGACCAGTCCTCTACGAGTCGCGGATCGAGCCAGTGCGGGTTGAAGCGCTCGGCGAGGACGTCGAACGTCGCGGAGCCGTGGCATTTCCGCCCCTGGAGTTGCTTCTTCAGCTCGTTCAGCTCCTTCACCGGCGTCGTTCCCAGCGCTTCGACGCGCGCACGCTGGCGTTCCAGAAGGACACCACCAGCGCGAGCGCCTCTCGCGCCTGCTCGAGGGGTGCCCCGGATCCAAGGTCGCTGAGCAGCGGCGCGGCGACCTCGAGCACGACGTCCGCGAGGTCAGCTTCGGGGAGGCGGACGCTCGTCCACGAGTTGGCGTAGCCGCGCGTCATGCTTCCTCACCCTCCATCTCTTCCCACGTCTTGCCGGCCTCGACGGCGGCGAGGTTGAAGCGCGCGCCCTGATTGTCGCTCGGGTTGAGCCAAAGCATCTTCGTGAAGACCGCCTTGGCCACGCGCAGGTCACCGAGACGCCAGGCGCAGAGGCCGACGCCGTGCAGACACCGCAGGAACGGGCGGTTGTCGAGGAGGCCCCACGCAAGCACGCCGTCGAAGTCCTTCCCGAGCGAGACGCTCCCGATGGTGGTGCCCATCTCGTAGTGTCGAAGCGCCTGCTTGGGGTTGCGCTCGAATTCGAGGTTGCCGAGGTGGGCGTGCGCGTCGAGGCAGCGAAGATCCTTCGCGAGCAGGTTCATCAGCAGGTCGTACGCGCCCCTCTCATCGCCTGCCGAGCGCCGCTCAGCGGCTTCGAGAATCGGGTCGGAATCGAAGTCCTCTGGATCAGCGCCGGGCATGACCTGCTCGAACTCGAACATCGGCCGTTTGCCGCGCGCGATGATCGGCTTGGCCCAGTCGTCGACCGGCTCCTCTACCTCGCCCCAGTACTCGTCGTCTGGGTCCCAGTCGCCTTGTTTGTGGAGGGCGAGCGGCGTCAGACCGAGCACGGACACATCGACACGAGTCGCGCTGATGGAGCCCGAGATGTAGGGATGTCGGGCGTGCGTCCACTCCTTCGTCGGCGTGACGGTGATGATCGACCCGGGCACCTCGTCGCGGACGGCCGTGCGCAGCGTCACTTCACGCGCGGTGCCGAGCAGGCGACAGCGGATCGCGTTCGACTTGCAGGCGAGCACGACGAGGTCCACGGACTTTCCGACGACGATGTCCTCGCTCGCGACCTTGTGTGGGCGCGGGGCGGCACCCGTCTGCGGGCTCGCCGCTGGAAGGCCAAGCCAGGCGCGGTACCTCGACACGAGCTGCGCGGCAGGGCTACCCGACGCGAACGTCACGTCCGCCAAGCCGAATTCGTAGGTGTTCTCGCCTCGCTGACACGTGACCAAGAGCCCTACGTGCGGCAGGCCAGGGTTGCGGAGAGCAGTCACCCTGACGGACTCGCCGATCACGTGGGCATCGGCAGGCAGCCGAATGTCTACGCGGCCCTGTGTTTCGAAGTCTCCGAGGCCAGCCACATCGTCCTTCGCGCCACGCCCGGCGACTCCTTCCGCGAGGGAGCTGCCTTCCGCGCGACGCGTGTCACCCGCTGCGTGGCCGAGCTTGGCCTTCGGCTTGGAGGCCTTCTTCGGCGGCGTCTTCATGTCGGGCTCTTCTCGTCGTTGGCGAGCGGCGCCGCGTAGGCTTGGTTCGGGTGGGTCGGTTCGTCGGGGAACAGGCGGCGCAGGCGCCCCTCGGCAACCATCACAGAGGCCGCGAGGTCGGGCGGGAGCTCCGGTCGATCCGCGGTCAGCTCCGGTCGATCGGGCTCGGACCCCGGTCGATCCGCTTCCAACCCCTGCGCATCGAGTGAGCCCCTCGCCGTCACATGCCCATCGAGTGACCTCACGGCGCGCCTCCGCGTTTGGTCGAAAGCCGGGCCCTACCCGCGTCGGTCAGTCGGTACTTCTGCAAGCGGCTGCTCGGCTTGTCGGGGACGGTCATCTCGATGAGCCGCTCGGCAAGCGCAGGTTTGAGATAGTTCTCCTTGAACGTCGGTCGGTGCTTCAGCCCCAACGCCTTCTGAAGTTGAGCTGTAGCGAGCGGGCCGCTTTCGAGGGCGCCGAGGAGGCGATCGACTGGGTCGCCGACTGAGTCGGTCACTGAGTCGCCGACTAGGTCGGTGCCTTGGGACGTCTTCGCCCCAGCTCGCTCTGCCTCACCTCCCGGCCGGATCTCGGCGCGGAAGGTGACAGTCATGACGCCCATCTCGACCTTGAACGTCGGCGCCTCGATGCCCCAGGCGCGGCACGCCTCGATGACGCGGTTGGTGCCACGGCCCCAGACCTCGATGGCGCCCGTGCGATGGAAAGCGCCCGCGATGAGGGGGTTCCGCGGGATCGAGCGGTGCTCCTGCGTGAGCAGCTCGGCGCGAATGCCGGTCGGGAAGTCGCCGATGCTGTGGATCTCGATGCGATCGTCGAAGACGGCGATGGCGACGTACGAGCTCGGGTTGCTGACGTCGCGGTGGATGACGGCGTTGATGATCGTCTCACGCAGCGCTTCGGCCGGCACCGGCTGGCGGTCCTCCCGGAAGATGCTGCCTTTGGGAAAGCGTGCCGCGAGCGGCAGCGTGCGATCGAGCCACGCGATCGCCTCGCGCACCATCGCGAAGGCGTGCAGATGGAGCTGCTGGTTGTCGAGGATGTCGCCGGTGATCTTCGTGCCCCGAAAGCGCCCGAGCTTGAGCAGTGCCTGCGGGTAGTCGGGCAGGAACTTCGTCCCGTAGAGCATCTGCGCGGCCTGCGTGACCTGCCCGTCGATGCGCAGGCCGAGCCGGTCGAGGATGTCGCTGACGTCCATGCTCGTACCGGCCGAGAGGCGCCGCTGCTCGATGGCCGTCGCGCGCGTGCGCAGGATCTCCTCGCGGTCGAGGTCTTCGAGGCGCACGCCCAGGGCGGGCTGGTTCTCCCAGCGATGCCGGCTGTGGTTGCGATCGAGGAGCAGGCGTCCGTACTCCTCCTGCGACATCACCGTGGTCGTCGAGCCCACGCGCTTGTAGGGCTTCGACTCGAAGACGAACGGCGCGAACTGCCGCGACGGTACGGCCTCGAGCACGATCACTTGCCGACCGTTCTCGACGTCCACCCGGCTCATCTCGACACGTGCCGGCGGCTCGAAGCGACCGAGCATCGCCGCGATGTCACGGAGGGTGATGTCGGCGACGTCCTGGCCCACGAGCTTGCCGTCGGGCGCGACGCCGATAAGTACCTTGCCGCCCTCGCCGTTCAGGAAGGCGCAGAGCGTCTCGCCGGCGCGCTTCAGCTCGGCGGTCGAGCGGTTGAGCTCGAGCGTCTCGGACTCGCCTTGGGCAATGAGCGTCTGAAGGGCGGCGCGGGTGGTCATGGCTGGTCTGGCTCCTCGACGGGGCGGAAGAGCCCACCACCGAGATAGCGAGTTCGTCCGAGCAGGAGCGGCCCGGCAACGCGCCGCTCGAAAAGCAGCGTCACGTGCCCCCTGAGCCCAATCCCGGGCGCGCCCCGAACGTTACTCGATTCCACCCTGGGCGCGGGCAGCCCGAGGCGACGGCACTCTGCACCGACGTCAGCTGCGAGTGCCTCCGTCGCCGCGCCGCCCTTTCCATGGCGCGTAACGACGTATGGCGTGATGGTCTTCCACACACGCGAACGCCCCAGGAGCGAGTCATCGACTTCTCCGATGGCAGCAGGGAAAAGTGAGAAGACCCCAGCGTGCCCCGCGCGCAGCTCGCAGAACCCTTCGAGCGCAGCATCAAGGGGGCGGAGGTGATCGAGTTCCTGAGGGGTCGGCGCGCGACGCTCGACAATGTGGGGAGCGAGGATGAGCAACCTTCGCAAGTCCGGCTCGAAGGCGAACGAGAGGTGCGAAGACCGAGAGCGCCGAACAGGAGCGCCGTCCTCCGCGTGACCGCTGAAGAACGGTGCGAGCCGCTCGCCCGTGCCGAGGGTAGTCTGCACTCTCGCCATGACCGCACGGCGGAGCGCCCGTGCAACATCAAGCGGCTCGGGCTCGCCAGCGAGGCCGTCGGTGATCGCGAAGGCATATGCCCCCGGAACGACATCTCTCGCTGGCGCCATGAGGCCAAGCCCGAGATAGCGCCCATCACCGAGCAACAGCGGGCCCTCGATCGGTACGCCGAACGCAATCTCGACGTGCCACAGACGCTCCTTCTCGAAGCGTGTTCCCTCGGCGAACGGCTCGACGCGTGAGCCGGCTCCGTCGAAAGGCTCACGCTGCAAACGAATGCTCTCCGCTGGAGCGCTCACGCCCGCGTGACGGAGCGCTTGAACGACTGCCGCTCTCGCACCCGACATTTCCAGGACGCGCTCGAGACCGCTCTTGGCTTCCGTGAGCTTTCGAGTTGGCTCGATGCGCCGACGCTTGCCCTCCTCGGGGAGAACCAATGGCGTGACAGACCGGAACACTCGGGCCCTCGCGCCAACTCCGTAGTGCCGGAGCATGTCGTCGTCGGCTGACGGAGACAGCAGGACGTCTTTCACCTCGCCCGTTTGTGGGTCGAACAGCTCTGCTCCCGAGAACGCCCACCGAACATCCTCGCTTCGAAGCGGGCACGAGGCAGGAACCTCGATGAGGACGCGTCGGATCGCGCGGTCGGCGTAGTGCATGCCGATGGACGGGATGGCGATGATCCGCACGCGCCTCTCGGCGGGCACAGCGTTCGAACCATCTCGCGTACGACCCACGAGATACTGGTCGATCTCGACGGTCCGACTCGGCATCGCGGTGCTCAGGCGAGCGCGTGCAGCTTCGCGAACCAAGACGACGAGCGACGACGCCCCTTCCAGGGGCCACGCCACGCGACGCTCGGAGTCCGCCGAAGAGCGCAGCTCGAAGACCTGGCGAGCCAGGCGCGCTTCGTAGGAAACTTGCCGATAGCTGGGCTTGGGTTGTTGAACGAAAACTCGCTGGCCGTTCTCGGTGCGGAATCGTGGTGCCTGATAGCGGCGCTCTAGGCTGTCGAACGAACCTTCGCTCGGACATGCGAGCTTAAGGCCATCGCCCACGCTCGGCCGCCAAGCGACGCCGTTATACTCTGCGAGCCGCGCTTCGAGCGCGGCTTCGTCGAGAAGGTCACCCCAGGCCCAGGCCATGTCGACACCCCGCCCAAGTTGGTAGAGCTTGTCGGCGAGCGCGCAGATTGCCTTGGCGTGCGTGTCTCCCTCGTCAACGTTGGCGAAGGGCCACGCGTAGATCCATGGCACCGACGCGTCGAAATGGCGCGGCCTCCAGACCTTCTGCGCACCACGTGTCTTCGCGATGTTCCGAACGTCGCCGCCGAACTTGTCGAGGTCGTTGTTCGGCATGAACATCGTGACCGCCTGACCTCGCGCGAGACGCGGTGACGCGACGAGCGGGGCATCCGGGAGCCTTTCGAGCCAGACGAGCGCCCTCTTCGTGTGATCGTCGAGCGGTCCGCTGATCCCGGCGCCCGCTATGAGCGACTGAAACAAGCGAAAGGGCGACGGCAGCTCGTCGCCGGCTCCGTGGTACCGCCCCTCATGGGCGCGCACATTAATGGTCAGGTAGTGCGTCATGCCGAAGGGGTCGCCGGAGTCTCGTCGTCCTTCCTCTTCGCGAGCAGCTCCTTTGCTTTCTTGATGTCGAACTCATGCTCGAGGACGGGGGCGCCGTCCTTCTTCAGCCCATCAGGCCACTTCGCCTTGAACGGTGCGGCTGCCGCCGTCGCATAGGCGACGAGGTCCTTCGGGAGCGTCACCTTGTCTGCCTCACCAGGCTCACCGCGGCGGGGTACCGCCGTCCACTTGTCCGCCTTGTCCGCGTAACGGAGCAGGCATCCCTCGCGGAGGAACAACTCAAGGTCGACGGTGGCCGCTAGAAGGGCGAGACCCAACAGGTACTTCTGAACCTCGGTCATCTCGGCGGCGTCCTTGCCACGGATGCCACGGAGCGCGACGAGGTTGATCGTGACGTCGCGTTCGATAGCCCCCTTCGCGAGGACACCACCGAGAACGCGCGCCTCTGGGTTCGGGGCCCCCGCGACGAACTGCGGGATCTTGTCGGTCTTTCGAAAGGTGGATGGAGCGTCCTTCAGGCCGACCGCCGACAGCTCCCGCTTCCCCTTCTTCTTCTCCTCGTCAGCGAGTTCCTTCTGCTGCTCCTCACTCAGGGCCTTCCACACCGAGTTGAACTGCGCGGCGCTGTGAAGGACCTCGACGTCCCAGGCACGGATGATCGAGCGAACCAAGCGAGGTCGTTTTTCGCCGGTACCGCCACGCGAATCCCACACACCAAAAACCAGCGAGGTCGGCGCGATGGCTGCGAGCGGAGCCGCGTTACCCTTGTTTCGCAGAGCCTCGAATGCCTTGGCGATCTCCGGGGCGAGCGTCGGGCTCGCGAGCACGACGGCGTCCGCGCTGCGGTGCGCGAGATCGAGGAGCGAACGCTTCTCGATGTGCGCGGCGCCGTCGGTGTCGGCCTCCTTCGTCTTCTTGCCACCAGCCTTGTGCAGGACGATCTCGACCTGCGGGACGAGGCTCGCGAGCGGGTTCAGATCGTTGCCCTCCGCGTCTTTGCCAGTCGACTTGAAGATCGGCTCCAGTCGGTTCGCCTGGGACCCGACCGTGTCGATCGTCGCGACGCGCGTGCCGTCGGCGAGCGCATCGATGTTGTAGCCAATGTCGGCATAGGTCGGCGGGAAGATGACGCCCCGACCGCTCTCATCGGCCTCGACGGGGAGGAGCTTCTGGCGCAGACGGAGGGCGACCGGCCCATCGGCGGCGAGCCACGAATCGAAGAGCTTGGTGGTCTCCTCGCTCAGCGACGGAGCGGTATTTTCTGCGGCCTTCGATGTCATGGTCGGGTCTCCTCTTGTGCGAACGTCGTGACTTTGTTCTTGCCGGACAGATCGAGCTCGAACTCGAACCGGCGCATCGGCAGCTTCAGGTCGGCGCTGGCGAGCGCGGCGCGCGCCAGCATCGGCGGCAACGGCTGTCCCCAGACTGCGTAGCGAACCTTGCGGGTCTCGTATTGGTCAGGGCGCGAGTGTTCGAGCCCGATCGCTGCCAGGATCTCGACGACCGGCGAGGCCGCGATGCGATCTTTCTGCGTGTTTGGTGAGTAGCCCGCGTCGATCGCGGTCCAGGCGCCGCGCGGATCGAAGTTGAAGCTACCGCCCATCGGCGTGACCACGTCGAACGGTGCCTTCAGGAGCGCCGCTCGGTTCTCCTGCCAAAGCTGCTGCAACCCTCGATTCTTGAGGTCGCCGATCGACTGGTTCTTCTTCGGCTTGGCGCGCACACCTTGAAGCATCTGCGTCGCAATACGGTTGGCCGAGCGGTTGCCCGAGTAGAGCTTGAAGTAATCCCTCGACGAGCCGTCGGCCCAATGACTGACGGTGAGCCGACGTCCGTCGTCCACGAGCTGGATGGGAAGAGCGTTGCGGTCGCCTTCACCCGAAGGGAACGCTGGCGTCATGACGCGCCCCTGCACCTGGCCCGGATCGTCGTCGTCGGACTCATCACCGTCCTCAGGTTCGCTGGGCGTGGAGTCTTCCTCTCCACTGTCGTCACCATCGGCTGCACCACCTTCGACGTAGCCTATGGGCGTCAGTTCGCTAATCTTCGCCTTCGACAAGAAATCAAAGACGACCAAGAACGGGTTCTTGTCGCCGTCAGCGCGGAGCACGAACGTCGGTTGTGCTTCGCTCCAGTCGAAGTGAGCCTCGACGCCGCCGAGCAGAACCTCTGCCGCCTCGAGGAAGCCCATGCAGGCAAGCACCTGGCCTGGGCTCTTGAGGTCGACGGGGATGGATGGAGTCTTGTGCGTCATCACGGCTGCTCCTTTTGCGCTGTCGCTGCCTGCTGGTTGCGACGCGACGCGGTCTGGTCTGCCGAGCGGAGCAGCGCCTCCCACCACGCGAGACCCCACGGCCCCCAACGCCGCGAGAGCCGCGAGAAACGAAGCGCGACCGCGCGCGCCCACTCGTCAGTGATTGCCGGTGGGGGAAGGTCGCGTCCGCGAGTACCAATCACAGGTCGCGCATAGCCATGATGAGCTGCGACAAGATGAAGAACAAAGTCCCTGTCATCCGTGGAAAGCTGCTTGAAGTTCTCGTGCGCTTCCACGTAGGGCAACGAGCCGAACTCGTGCCGATACTCGTCGAGGAGATCGAAGTCGATAGGTCCCTTGGTCTTTGCATACGGGCGTCCATCGGGTGGCGCCTTGAATGCGTTCTGCCATTGCGAAGCACGCTTCCCTTCATCATGAAGACGAGCGGCCAAGGCGAGGAGGTCCACGCACGCTTGTTCGATGCCCAGCCGTCGTCCGATCGTGTTTGCGCAGTCTGCTGCCCAGGACTGGTGTTCGTCGAGCTGCTGTGGACGGTCTGCTTCGCCGCGCTCCTCTTCTGTCGCGGCATCGCCTGCCCAACCATCGACCACCAGTGCGGTAGCGGGCTCGCCGTTCATCGCGCTCGTCACGAGCAGATGGCGCCGCACCCAACCGGTGCCGGGCGTTGAACGCCACGCTGCGTCGTCCGCTTCGCTGGCGCCCACGGCACGGATGCGAAAGCCCGTCACGGGAACGTCTGGAGCGTCCGGGCGAGCAAGCCAGGTGGAGACCGCGTCTGCGGCATCCGCCAACTTCGCCTTGTCGTCCAAGAGTCCATCGGTGAGACCGCCGAGACGCGAGTCGACGATGAGTGTTGTCCCTACCAACAATGCCTCGAGCTGCTTCGAGGCTTGCTCGCGGTCCTTCTTGGCCTCCTTGCTCTCTTTCCTACCCTTGCTCTTTGCGGCAGCCAGTTGCTCAAGGGTTCGCCATCCTCTCACCTCACCGCGCGCTCCGAGCGCGATTGCGACGACGTGCTTCGAGTTCAGTACGGCCTCTTCATCATTCGCCCCGCGCAGCGCATCTGCGCGCTCGATGAGCCAATCGATCACGAGGTGCGTTTCGGTTTCGAGCTGCTCGCTCGTGTGAGGTGGGGCAGCCTCGAAGAAGCGCTTCGCAGCCTTTGCATTGAAGGGTTCATCCGCGCGCACGGGGAGATGTCGTCGCCAGAGTATCGTCGTCTGTGGCGGATCGTTCGGCCGAAAGCCTCGCAGCCACGGGTCGACGTCGGGGCGCCCCGGATGCTCTTCGAGCGAGGTCATCGACCAAGCATCGACCAGTGGGCGCGTCAACTCGGGCCGAAGGGACTCGATAGTGGTCGCGTCACGGAGGAAATCGGCGAGGTCCTGGCGCGCGCGCAATTTCATCAGGGCGTCGGGGCTCAGGCTGCCGCTGTCCGCGAGCACAGCATCGAGCAACTTCCGTAGGGCGCGGTACTTCGCTACCTCCGCTTCATGCCGGGCCACGATCTTCGCGTCGGAGTCCTTGAAGGCTTTGATCTGGTCGTCGCACTTCTTGAGGGCGTTCTTCAATGGCTCAAGGGAGTTCGCCATCGCCCCTTTGAGCCGTTCCTTCTCTTCCCTGGCCTTCTTCAGATTCTCCTTGGCCTCCTTCTTGGCCTTGCCGAGGCGCTCTTCTTCCGACTTGTGCGCGTCTCTTTGGGACGCACCCATTTTCCCCTTTGGAATTGCTTTCTTCGAGTTCTTGACCTGAGCGAGGTTGGCTTCGAGCTCGTTCACTTGCTCGCGCAGTGCGCGGACAGCCTCGGCTGCAGGCTGGTCGGCCTTCTCTAGCTGCTCAAGCTTTGCTCGAAGCGCGGGGCGTTCCTTGAAGGCTTGCGTTGCCGCATCGCGCTTCGCCAGTTTTTCAGCGAGCGCCTCTCTTGCCTTCGCGGTCGGCGGTGCGGGCTCGCCTTCGACGACAACGACAACTTTCGCATCGCGATCGTCACCACCACGCCGGTTCACTCGACCGAGGCGTTGCACCATCCGCTCCCACGCGACGAGGTCGCAGACCATGTGGTCGGCGTCCATGTCCACGCCGACCTCACCTGCGCTAGTCGCGACGAGAAACGTCGGCCCCTGGGAGACGGCACGTGTACCGTCAGTTCGCTCTACGAAGCCGTGTTCGACCAACCACACGGCCACCTTGGTGCGCTCGAACACGCGACGCGCGCCCACCAAAAGTTCGATCGTCGCCGTCGCCGTCTTCGCTAGATCGCGCAGCTCGGCGGCAACCGCCGTCGCGTCCTCGCGCTTGTTGCAGAACACAAGGCACCGGACCTTCTCCGAACCTCGCGCCGTCAGCTCCCACGCCTTGTGGGCGAGAACGGCAGCGAGCTTGGGTCCCTTGTCCTTCTTGCTCGCGTCGTCGTTCTCGCTCGCGTCGTCCGCCGCCTTGCTGTCTTCGGCGGAAGGAGCGTCCACCGGGGCAGCAAGCTCCACGATGTTCAGCGTCTTCTTCGCGTTAAGTCGCCTGGCGACGACTTCGTACCGCCTATCTTCATCGGTAAGCGTGAGCGGTGGGGCGGCAGTGGTCGTTTGGCGTCCCGTTGCTGACAGCGATAGCAGCTTGAACGGAGGCACCAGCGCGCGAAGGGCAGCGTCCGTGGGGCCGAAAGAATCAGCTCCGTTCTCGACCTGTCTGAGGAGATCCTCGAACGCAGGGACCGAGTGGGCCTCGTCGAGAACGAGGAGCGTGTCCGCGCCGAGGAGCCCTGCATGGTAGGGACGCATCTTCGAGGAGACGCCGTAGCCCGAGAAGAGGAGCCGCGAGCCCACCATGTCGACAGTGCCGACGACGATCGCGGGCGACGATGGATCCTCAAGCCACGCGCGGTTGTCGACGTGCTGGCCACGCAACGTCGAGATAGGCAGAGGGCGCTCATGAAGACCGAGGGCGTGTGCGACACCTCGCTCTTTCGCCACCCACGCGCAGAGTGCTTCGGCGACCTCGGTCGCTTGATCGACAACGGCGCGACGATCGACGACGTATACGAGTCGTCGAGGCAGCGAGGCTCCGAGCACTCGGGCGACGAGCCACACGGCCATGACGGCGGTCTTTCCGAGACCGGTCGGGATATCGAGAGACGAGACGACTTCGCCTTGGCGGAAGCGTCGAAGCAGCTCGACCTGCCATGGGAACGGCGCTTGCGCTGCATCGAGGCCGAGCGCACACCGGAGCCATTCCACCGCCTGTGGGTCGCCCGTACTCGCCACAACAGCGAGCGCTTCGTTACTCGCCACGACCACCCCCCTCCCCACCGCGCGGCTGCGCGTCGATCCACTGGTCGAGCTCGGTACGCTTGATGCGCCACTGGCCCCGAATCTTGAAAGCCGGAATCTCGCCGGCCTGGGCCATGGCGTAGACGGTCTTCTCCGCGAGCTTGAGCAGCGCGGCGAGCTCCTTGATCGTCAGGACCTCGTCAGGCATCCGGGCTCCAGATTGGGTGGCGCGTAGGGCTAGCGGCGGCATCAGACTCCAAGGAACGCCATTCTATGCCACGGCCTTGGCCGGCTCAACGCCTGCTCAGGTCCCGGTGCTGATTTCCCGCTTCAGCCCCTCCCACCGCCGCCGCTGCTCCTGCCAGTCGATCGTCCCGAGCACCGCCTCGCGCAGGCCGCGCTCGCTCACCCGCTGCGCGCCCGGGGGCAGCTCGAGGAAGAGGATCTCCTCCTGCACCTCGGGTGCGAGGAGGAGCAGGTCCATGAGCTGGGTGACGCGGGCGCGCGTGAAGCCGAGCTGCCGAGCCATGTCGGCGAAGTCGGCGAACGCCCCGCGCTCGAGCCGGCGGCGCAGGGCGTGCGCCAGGGCGAGCTGGTGGGCGATGCGCGCGGGGTAGCGGCGCGTCGGGGCTCGCTTCGCGGCCTGCTGGTGCTGGCGCCAGGCGCGCCCGCCCTTAAAGGCGATCACGACCTCGGTCACGCCGTGGCCTCCGTCGTGGGCTGCGGACCGGTCGGCGGCGCGGGCTCGTGGAACGTGACGCGCAGCGTGCCGCTCTCGGGGTCGACGCCGACGCGAGCGATGAGGGCGCGCAGCGCCTCCCGGCGCTCCTCGGGCACGAGCGCCTCCCAGACCTCGTCGAAGGCATCGAGCAGCTTGGCCACGTGCTCGCCCTCGGTGCGGAGCGCGGCGCAGGCGCGCAGACGCCGCTCGAGGTCGGCGACACCGGCGCGGTGCTTGTCGGTCTCACGTTCGAGCTCGCCGAGCCGCTCGGCGAGGAGGCGCCCTCCGGCATCGACGCTGCTGAAGGCACCGAGCAGGCGCTTCGCCTCGGCGCCGAGCTCGCTGATCCGCGCCTCGAGCCTGTCCTTGGTCGCGACCAGCTCGGCCTCGCCCTCGTCGCCCTCGGCGAGCGTCGCGAGGATCCGATCGCGCAGCGCGCCGCTCTTCGCCAGCGCCTTCACCTGCGCGACGACAGCGGCCTCGACGTCGTTCGCGTTGAGCAGACCCGTGGGGCAGCGCAGGCCCTCCTGCGACGCGCGGCAGCGGTAGTAGCGGTAGCGCTGCTTCTTGTGGTTGTAGGCGTGGCTCGTGCTCATCGCCGCGTCGCAGGGCAGACAGCGGAGCAGCCCCGTCAGCAGCGACTCGCTCCCTCGCGGGCGACGCGTGCCGGCTCCGGCCGCGCGCAGGTCTAGGGTGCGCTGCACGCGCTCGAACACGTCGGGGGCGACGATGGGCTCGTGCTCGCCGAGGAAGAGGTCGTCGTTGTGGCGGACCTTGCCCACATAGAGCGGGTTGCGGAGCAGCCGGTGGACGGCGTTCTTGTTGAAGGGGCGCCCTCGCGTGGTGCCGTCCTCGGCCACGCGCGTCCGCAGCGTGAGCCCGCGTGCGTTGAGCCGCTGCGCGCCGTGAGCGCCATCGACAGGGTGCGCTCGCAGAGCTCGAAGGCGAGCTTCACGACGGCGGCCTCCTCGGGCACGACCTCGAGCGCGCGGCGCTGGCGGTCGACGCGGTAGCCGAGCACCAATGGGCCGCCGGTCCACTTCCCCCGGCGCTTGGCGGCCGCGATCTTGTCGCGGGTGCGCTCGCTGATCAGCTCTCGCTCGAACTGCACGAACGAGAGCAGGATGTGGAGCACGAGCCGGCCCATCGACGTCGAGGTGTCGAAGTGCTGCGTGATGCTGACGAAGGCGACCCGGCGCTTCTCGAAGCGCCCGACGAGCCGCGCGAAGTCGAGCAGCGAGCGGCTGAGTCGGTCGACCTTGTAGACCACGACCGTGTCGATCTCGCCGCGCTCGATGTCGTCCATGAGCCGCGTCAGCGCCGGGCGCTCGAGGTTTCCGCCCGTGAAGCCGCCGTCGTCGTAGCGCGTGGGCAGCGCCTTCCAGCCCTGGGCGGCCTGGCGCTTGATGAAGTGCTCGGCCGCCTCGCGCTGGGCGTCGAGCGTGTTGAAGTCGGAGTCCAGCCCCTCGGTCGTCGACTTGCGGGTGTAGATGGCGCACCGGACGACCTTCGGCTCCTTCACGAGCGCCGAGCTCATGCCGCCCCCTTCGCGCCGACCTTGAAGAACAAGAAGCCGTTCCAGCGCGAGCCGGCGATCTTGGTAGCGAGCGTCGAGAGGCTCGCGAAGCGCTCGCCGCGGTACTCGAAGCCCTCGGTCAGCACCCGCACCTCGTGGACCGCGCCGCGGAACTCGCGGCGCAGCACCGTGCCCACGGGCGGCAGGCGCGGGTCGCGAGCGGTCGCCTCGACGATGCTCACGCTCGCCACGTTCCGCGGCGGACGTCGTCGCACGGGCGCCTTGTCCGCGAACTCGGCGGCGCGGGCCTTGGCCCTCGGCGAGAGGCCGCCATAGCGCTGCTCCTGCATCCGGTCGGCGATGCGCTTGAAGAGGTAGGTCTTGTTATGCAGAGCACCGCATAACAAGACCTATGCGGAGCGCGGAGATATGCGGAATCCGACCATCGCGACGCGCGGTTGTTCGGGCGTTTTCGTGCCGTTGCGGAGGGCGCTCGACACAGAGCGCTCCGCATAATCCCATCTTGACCACCCCAACGCGCAAGTAGCTGAAATCAAGCGACTCCGGATCGGGCCGTAGATACAAAGCAGGCTACGCGGCAGGCCTCGGGTCGATGCGGGCTGCGCATCGAGCACCTCCCGAATCGACGCATGAACCTCAGCCATTTCGCTTCACAGACGGGACACCTGGACTGGATCGCGGGATCGAGCCTGACCGGCAGCGTCGAGACCGATCAGAGTTGGGTGGTGTGCCCGATGCTCGCGGTGAACGGCGACTCGCTCTTCATCGTCTATACGCTGACGGAGGACCGCAAGACCTTCGCTCCGGGAAACCACCGCATGAGCATTCACGGGCTCTCGTTTCGACTGCCCGAGGCCGGCCGGCACTACGTCTACCCTCGCTTCATTTCGACGGTGTTCCCCGAGGACGTGGCTGCCTATTCTGGCGCGTTCACGCTTGGCGAGTACCCCGGGCCGTACAGGGCGCGGGCGCAGGGCGGGGCGGGAATCGAGCTCCCGACGACCTTTCTGGACGACCACGCCTCGATCTCGAGGTGCAGCGGAGAAGCTCGCCCGCCGCGAGCATCGATGAGTATTTTTGGGCGGCGGTCCTTGCGCTGGGTCACGGGCAGAGCGTGGTCCGCCTCGAGGTCCAGGGTCGCGTGAAGGGCCCGGGCAGCGAGGCGATTGTCCCCACCTTTACGGCCACCCTGGAGACCGCGGAGGGCGCCACGCGCTCCACGCGATCCTTCCGTGAACTCGCCTATACGGACGGCTGGAAGACCATCCGCGCCCGCGTAGCCGCGCGACAGGTCGTCTTTCAGATCGGAGAGGCCCAACTGCCGCCCGTGCCGGTGTCGCTCGGGATCGTCCGCGCTTACCTCGGACAGGGCTACGCGCGGGCCGGAGCCCTTCCGCGACCTCCTCGACGCTCTATCGCCCGTCTTCTCTGGTGACCACCCAGCGACCCGTCCAATAGGCGCCGCGCGTTGCTCGCTGGCGCGCGACGCGCGCCTGTCCGGGGGGCGGGGCGCAGGCATGACTCACCCGTAGCTACGGCTCCATGGTCCGGCGCAGGGTGTCCAGCAGGTCGTTGCGGCTGGGAAACGCCGGGCTGCGGGCGGCGAGGTCGTCTGCGGTCGCGGCGATCGCCTCGTGGGGTAGGGGCCCGTAGGTGGGGTGCAAGGCCCAGCGGAGGCGAGCGAGGGTCGCGATCGACGCCGCGACCTCCTCGGTGGTGCGGTGGAGCGAGGGCGTGGCCTGGATGATCCGAGTGATGCCGATGATGCTCTGCGTCTCAAAGACGCGACCGAGGGCATCGCGGCGCTCAGCCAGGACCTGCGCACTTTGCTTGAGCGCCTTTGTCAGGGCGGCGCCGTCCGGGGGCGAGCCTGGCGAGGCGCCGTGGCTCAGCATGCTGCGATAGAGCCAGAAGCGCGGCCAGAACTCCATCAGGTCACCGTCGCGTGCGGCGCGCAGCGCGCGACGATCGATCGCTGCGCGTGCCGCGGCCTCGGAGCCGCGCAGGCCGGACCTCGCCACTGCCAGCGGCTGTGCAAGGGAGGCGGTGAAGGCGTTTGGGAAGGCGCCTCCGGTGGGCCGCAAGCGATCCTCGGCCTCGGGGTGGAGCGAGATCAGGACGGCGTTTGGCGCCTCGGCGGCGGCGAGCGCGCCAGCGACGGGGTCGGCGGTGGCAGGGTTTGCCAGCTGATCGACCAGCCTATCGAGCCGGGTCTTGGCGGGCAGGCTGGCGAGGAAGCGTCGCAGATCGGGCACGAAGTCGAGGTCTGTGAGCCAGCGCGCGCCCATGGTCACGTGGACGGGTACGCCGCGGACCAGGGCCGCGGAGGTGAGGGCGACGACGGTCTTGAACACGCAGTCGCGCGAGAGGCCCCCGACGATGGCGACGCGCAGCGGATCAGCGCCACCGGCGGACACCAGACCACGGACGAAGTGGTGCAGAGGTCGCAACGCCGCACCGACGAAGCTGCGAGCGTAGGCCCGTCCGCCGTAGCGGCCAGCGAGCGTCAGCGTGCGCGGCGCGAAACCCTGCCCCTCTAGAAACCCGCGCAGAGCCGCGTCGCTGTAGTCGCGGCTGTAGTGGTCGTCGGTGATCCGCACCAAGCCGAAGGGACGCCCGGACGCTGCCATAGGGGGTGGGGATGCCGCTGTCGTCGTGGCGCCGGTGAGGCAGACCAGGGCGAGGCCGACGAGCGCGAGCCGGCGGGGCCCACGGTGGCGCGTGCTGGTCGCGGCGGCCGCGAGGGGCTGCAACGCGGTGTGGTCGGTGGGAGAGGGCATGTCGAGGGTCTTAGCGGTCGTTTCCAGCAGTTGGGATCCCTGTCCGGCCCGCGCTTCAGGTGCCCGTGCTTCAGGTGCCCGGCACACCCGAGGGGCAGCCACGACGCGCAGGCGGCCACGACGTGCAGGCAACCACGCTGCGCAGGCGGCCGCTCGCAGGCCCGGCCCCTGCGTCTTGCGCCCCTCGGTCTGGTCGCTCAGTGGAGCGTGCGCGAGAGTTGCTTCAGCGGCCCAGCTGGTGGCGCTTTCCCAGCCCGGATCTCGATCCACGGTTGGTGGGTCGTCTCGCGCGCCACGCCCCAAGGAGTCCGACTTTCGGAGTCGCGCGCCAGCGCCTTCTCCAGCATCCGCCTGTCGCGCCGCCCCAGGCGGTCTTGGGCCGTCAGGGTGTCCACCCAGGCGCAGGTGCGGATCTCCTGGCGGGCGGCCGCAGGGGGCTGAAAGCTGTCCTCGTTGCCCAATAGGCCGTCGTCGAGCGGGCGCATCAAGTAGAATCGGCGCTTTCCGTCGTGCCCCAAACGGTAACCTCCGACCCTGCCTCCTGCTGTTGCGCCCAGCCCGGTCTCCTCGCGCAGCTCGCGCCCTGCGGCCGATCTGGGCTTCTCGCCGGGATCGACATGACCCTTGGGAAATCCCCACCTCCCTTTCGTCGAAAGCACCAGCAGTACCGCGCGCGGCTCGCGCCCCGAAGCGTTGCCTGCGGAGGTCGGGAGGCGACGGAACAAGATGCCGCCCGCTACCGTCACCTTCGTCGGGCGAGCTCGTGGCCCGCGCTCGAGCCGCAGCACTGGAGGTTGTCCTTGGTGGGCTGCCCGGGCTTCGCTGGTGGCCAGACGCTGACGGCCGTCAGCGCGGCCCCCGAGGACGAGGGCGAGGGCGGTGGCGGTGGCGGTGGCGAGGCTGAGGCTGAGGCGCTTCAAGCGTGCTCCCCGGCGGCGACCATCGATTATCGGTTATCGATCAACCAACCTCGACTTATCAAGCATGAGCAATGCCAGCCCTGCCTTTCGCCGCGGCGCGCCCCGCCGAATGCGGCCGATCAACGCTCCCGTCGTCGGACTGTCAGACGCCGAGACCGCCGGTCACGTTGATCGTCGCACCGGTAACGAAGGCGGCCTCCGCGCTCGCCAGGTAGGCGGCAGCGGCTGCGACCTCCTCAGCGGTTCCGAAGCGCCCGAGGACGGTGAATCCTTTCTGCGCCTCGGAGGAGGGGCCGTTGGCTGGGTTGAGCTCGGTGTCGACCGGCCCGGGCTGGATGATGTTGACCGTGATGCCGCGCGGTCCGAGGTCGCGAGCCCAGGCGCGGGTCATCCCGGCCAGCGCGAACTTGCTCATGCTGTAGGCGGTCAGCCCGGGAAAGGGCACGCTCTCGCCGAGCAAGCTGCCGATGTTGATGATCCGTCCACCCTGGCCCATCAGGCGGGCCGCCTCGCGCGCGGCGACGAAGGGTGCCCGTACGTTCACCGCCACCATCCGATCGAAGGCCTCGTCGCTGGTCTCGGTCAGCGGCGCCGTCGTGTAGATGCCGGCGTTGTTGACGAGGATGTCGAGCCGATCGAAGTCGCGACGGGTCTGCGCGATGGCCGCCTGAACGGCCGCCGCGTCCACGGCGTCGGCCCGGATCGCCAGGCCGCGCACGCCAGCAGCCTTGACGTCAGCGACCACCTGCTGCGCCCGTGCCGCACCATCGACGTAGGTGATCACGACATCAGCGCCCTCCTTGGCAAAGCGTCGGGCGATCGCCGCGCCGATACCGCGGCTGCCGCCGGTGATCAGGGCAACCTTGTTCTTCAAATGTCCCATGGCCTTCTCCCTTCGCTGGGGCCGTCGTCAGGCGAAGCCTCGCTGGTGACAGCCAGAATCAGAACCAAACCAGTCCGCATTCATAGCACATGGCCTCGAAGGCCACCGCGCGCGCGCCGGCGGGGCGGCTCGGCGAGGTGAGGAGGGCTTGCGCCAGCCTGTCGAGGGATGCGCCGCAGTCAGGGGACTGGGCCCGAGTGGGCGCGCAGCGCGCTCAGCACGTCCTGCAGGGCCTGGTCGAGTGGACAGGTGATCGCGATCGTGGCGAGGCGACGCGGATGTGTCAGTTCCAGGCTCTCGGCGTGCAGAAAGAGCCGATGAAGCGAGAAGGTCTCGCGAAAGAACCGGTTGATTGGCCCCTGGCCGTAGTTGGTGTCACCCACGATCGGGTGACGCAGGTGCTTGCAGTGGTAGCGCACCTGGTGGCGGCGCCCCGTCAGCGGCGTCGCGCGGGCCAGCGTGAAACGGCCGCAGAAGGTCTCGAGCGGCTCGAAGCAGGTGCGGGCCGGCCGGCGTTTCTCCCCCTCTGGCACCGGATGGTCGACCTCGATCGCCGAGCGCAGCGGCCCGCGGCATAGCGCGAGATAGGTCTTACGCCAGCGGTGCGCGCGCAGGTCCTCGGCCAGCCGCGCGGCGTCCGTCGACGACCTGGCAAAGACCATCACGCCCGAGGTCTGTCGGTCGAGGCGGTGCAGCGGAAAGACGCGCGCGCCGAGCTGGTCGCTGAGCATGCTGATCAGGATCGGCGCCTCCGCGGCGCCGCGCGTCCTGTGCACGACCGCGCCCGCGGGCTTGGCGATCGCGACCAGCGACGCATCCTCGTACAAGACCCGCAACGGCCGCGTAGCCTCCATGGCTCGTTGCTCGCCAGCCTCGCCGATGGTGCTCGCGGGCGCCGGATCGCGCGCCGCTTCGTGATGGGTCGCGCTCATCGCGATGGGGCATCGGCGACGACCACGAGCAAGAGCGCGGCGGCCAAGAGCGCCATGAGCCCCGAGCCGACGAAGGCCACTGCGCTGCCAAAGCGATCCCAGACGAGGCCGAAGGTCGTGCTCGCGGCGAGCGCGGCGAGGCCGATCAGCAGGTTGTAGACGCCGAAGGCCTTGCCCTTTCCCGCGCCGCCAGCGAGCTCCGCGATCAGGGCCTTCTCGGCGCCCTCCACGAGCCCGTGGGAGCTGCCGTAGATCGCCGCGAGCAGGAGGATCAGGGGGAGGCTCTCAGCGAGGCCGACCGCGGACCAGGTGAGGGCGTAGACGGCCCAGCCGAAGGCCAGCGCATTGCGCCGCCCGTGGCGATCGGCGAGACGGCCTCCCGCGGTGGCCGTGCTCGCCTTGACGACGTGGAGCGCCAGCCAGAGCAGCGGCGCCGCGATGGGTGAGGCGCCGAGGCGCGCAGCCTTGACGAGGATGAAGGCGTCGGTGGCGTTGGCGAAGGCGAAGAGCGCCACTGGCAGCAGCGCCCGCTTGAGCGCGGGAGGCAGCGCCGGCGTCGGTCCGATCGCCGCGCCCAGCGGAGCCGGCCTCGGCGCCTCGCGGGTGAGGGCCAGGGCGATCATCGCAAATACGCCCGGCACGGCCGCCCAGAGAAACACCGTCCGGAGCTGGTCGGCCGTGGCCGCTTCAGCGCTCGTCGCGCCCAGTCGCCAGAGCAGGCCGGCGCCGAGCAGCGTGCCGATGGCCGCCCCGCCGTGGTCCATGGCGCGGTGGAACCCGTAGGCGCGCGCGCGCATCGGCGGCTCGGCGGCGGCGGCGATCAGCGCATCGCGCGGGCTTGTGCGTACGCCCTTGCCGACGCGATCGCCGATCCGCACCGCCAGCACGTGCCAGGGAACGAGCGCGAAGGCGACCAGCGGTCGAACCACGGTGGAGATCCCATAGCCGAGCAGGATCAGCGGCTTCAGCCGGGCGCGGCGATCGGCGAGCCATCCCGCCAGGTACTTGAGCAGGCTAGCGACGAGGTCAGCGACCCCTTCGATCAAGCCGATCAGGGCATTCGACGCCCCGAGCATCGTCAGAAACCCGGGAAGCAGGGGGAAGATCGCTTCGCTGGAGACGTCCGTGAAGAGGCTCACGAAGCCGAGACCGACCACGGTCCGGGGGAGCTTGCCGCCGCTGCTCACGCGTCGCTCCTCGGTGGTCGGGGCCGGCTGGGCACTCACGGCCTGCGCTCGCGCGCCGCTGGCGCCTTACGTGGCGGCTTGCATGATGGTCTCGCGCCGGCCTTGCGTCTGCGCCAGGACCTCAGCGCGTCGCCCAGGGGGGCTGGCAGCCGAGCGGGCAGCAGCGCGCGTACACCGGAGAGGACGGCGGCCTCGAGCGGTCCGGGATCCGCCGCGATGCGGAAGTAGACCCAGACGGCCTCGCGGCGATCCTGCAGGAGCCCCACATTGACGAGGCAGCGCAGGTGGCGCGAGGCTTTTGACTGCGTGATCCCGAGCACCTCGACAAAGTCGCAGACGCAGAGCTCGCCCTCGGCGCGTAGGAGGCACAGCATGGCGAGGCGGGTCTCGTCCGAGAGGGCCTTGAAGTGGGTGGCAAGCGTGCGCAAGGGGCGAAGGACTTCCTCGCTTGCAGATATGCGGGTAGGCGGTTACCCGCAAGAGCAATTGCACGCAAGAGCAATTGAAGGAGGGCGCCGATGACCAAGCCCAGTACCGAGCACGATGCCCAGCGCAAGACCGTCGCCGAAGACTACGCACGGGCGGTTCAGAGCCCCGGGTCGTGCTGTTGCGCTTCGCCGCTGCCCAAGGCCCCCAGGGTGCCCAAGGGCGTCGTGGCGAAGCTCGCGGGCTACACCGCGGAGGAGGTCGCGGCGCTGCCGGCCGAGGCCGTCGTCAATTCCTTCGGCTGTGGTAACCCGCTCGCCTTCTCCGAGGTCCAACCTGGCGACGTCGTGCTCGACCTCGGCTCGGGTGCGGGCATCGACCTGCTGCTCGCCGCGAAGAAGGTCGGAGCAGCGGGAAGGGCCATCGGCGTGGACATGACCGACGCCATGATCGACAAGGCCCGAGAAAACATCGCCGCGGCGGGTCTGACCAACGTCGAGGTGCGCAAGAACCTCATCGAGGCGCTGCCGGTCGAGGCGAGCAGCGTCGACTGGGTGATCTCGAACTGCGTGATCAACCTCTCGCCCGAGAAGCCGAAGGTCTTTGCCGAGATCGCCCGCGTGCTCAGGCCGGGCGGGCGGATGCTGGTCTCGGACATCGTCGCCGAGGACCTGCCCACGGAGATCGCCGGCAACCGCCGCCTCTACTCCTCTTGCCTCGCGGGTGCGATCGGGGAGACGGCCTACCTGGACGCACTGCGCCAGGCCGGCCTTGCCGAGCTCGAGGTCAAGGACCGTGTCGTCTACGACAGCGCGCAGATCGAGGCCTTCATCGGCTCCGAGCTGCAGGACCCCGGCAGCGAGGGCTGTGGTGCCGACACGCAGGGGGAGCTCGCCAAGCGTTGGGCGCCCTGGCTGCAGGGCAAGGTGGCGAGCGTCAAGGTCGCGGCAAGAAGACCCGGTCCCTAGCAACCTGTCCAGCTATCGCTCCCGTGACACCCATGCCTGAACGCCGGCTGCCTTCGTCAGCGATCCTGATCGCGCTGGCGCTGCTGGGCCTGATGGCCTGCGACGAGCGACCTCGCACACGGTCAGCCCAGCTGCGACGGCACGGTCTGCAGCTTCGTCTGTGACGAGGGCTACTTCGGCTGCGTTGGTCAGTGCCGGCCCGAGCGCGAAGCCTCCGCCTTCGATCAGGTGATCAACAAGGTCGTCCTCTTCAAGCTGGGCCACACCTACTACTACGATCCTGCCGCCCGCGACTGGGATAAGATCGCGCCCCGCACCGAGGTGCCCGGCAGCAGCTACTCCACGGACACGCTGGTGGCTGTGCCGGGCGGCATGATCCTCTCGGGCTATCGGGCCCTCTGGCAGCTCGATCACGCCAGCCAAACCTTCAAGGAGCGGAGGGTCAAGGGCGTCAGCAGTTCGCACCGAGCGAGCGGCGCGGATCGCCAGGTCGCTGGCTACAACCGCAAGCGGGATCGCCTGCTGATGTTCGCCAGCCAGTGGCAGAAGGGGCAGGTCTGGGCCTGCGTGCACCCTCCAGAGGAACTGCATCAGGGTATCTACGACGTCAGCTTGGGCCTGGTGCGCGACGACCAGTCACGTATCTGGGCGATCAACACCCTCAGCCGGATCTGTCTGCTCAAGTTGGATCCGGCGCAGGCCGACAAGCTCGAGCTGCAATAGGGGCGGCGGCACTTCGCAGGCGTGCCCCCCCACGGAGGGAGGGTTCAGTCCTCCCTCTTCGTCCTCGCGGCGAGGACCAGCTCCTGGGTCGTCCGCTTGAAGGCGACGGAGTCGAAAGGCTTCTCGATGCGCAGGTTGCCCACCTTGGCTAGGTAGTCTGAGGCGCCGGGCGTGAACGCCCCGCCGGTGATGAACACCACCTTGGCTGCGAGCTCGGCATCCCGCTCGGCGAGCCAAGCGTGCAGCTCCATGCCAGAGATCCGGGGCATCATCAGGTCGCAGTAGATGACGTCGAAGGCGCGGTCCTTCGCGAGCAGCTGCTTGCCTTCCTCGCCTGAGCCGGCCGTGACCACCTCGTGATCGCGACCGAGGAGCTGGGCCAGCGCGGCGCGGACGCCCCGCTCGTCGTCGACCACGAGGATCCGTCCGCGCGTGGTCGGAGCGACCGCGGCCACGGTGGGGACGGATTGCTGGCCGGACCGCCAATCCGCCGGCAGACGCGGCAGGCGGACGACGAAGCTGGTCCCCTTGCCCACTTCGCTGGTGAAGGCGATCGAACCGCCGAAAGCCGTGACGATGTTCTTGGTGATGGAAAGCCCAAGACCGGAGCCCATGCGGACTTCCTTGGTGGTGAAGAAGGGCTCGAAGACGCGGCCCCGATGCTCGGGCGGGATACCCTTGCCCGTGTCACTCACCTCGGCGAGGACCGAGTCGCCCTCAACCCAGGTGCGCACGCGAATCTCGTTGTCCTCGACGTGTCCCTCCTCGATGGCGTGGGCCGCGTTGATGAAGAGGTTGAGAAACACCTGCGCGAGCTTGCCGTCGGAGGCCAGGACTGGGGGGACTGAGGAGAAGTCCTTGACCACGCGCGCTCGGTATTTGATCTGGTTGAAGGCCATCGAGAGCGCCTGCTCGATCACCGGCGGCAGCGCTACGCGCCCGACCTCATCGCGGTCGACCCGCGAGAAGGTGCCCAGGCCTCGCGCGATCACCTTGATCCGCAGCGCGCCGCCGGCCGCCTCGCGCAGTCGGAGGAGGATGTCTTCCAGCGCGGCGGGGGCGCCGAGCGCTTCGTTGGCGCCGAGCGCTTGAACCGCCGCATCATGGCCGAGGTGGTGCGCGAGAGCGTCATGACTGCGACGCACCCATTCGATAACCTCGGGCAGGTCCGCGACCGCGCTCTCGACGTTATAGAGCACGAAGGAGAGTGGGTTGTTGATCTCGTGCGCGACGCCGGCCGCGAGCGTGCCCATGCTGGCGAGCCGGTCGGATTGAGCCAGGCTGGCGCGCAGCTGCGCGCTCTCTTGCTCGGCCTGCTTGCGCTCGGTGATGTCCTCTGAGATGCCGAGCAAGTACTTCGTCACGCCATCGGCCCCGCGCAGGCAGACCTTCCTGGTGTGGAGGATCCGCTCGCCCTTGGTAGCCGTCTGGATCGGTTCCTCCGGGATGTCGACCAGGAGGTCATTGGCCAGGACCTCTCTGTCCTTGGCCATGAAGAAGTCGGCCTGCTCGGGGGGGAAGAGGTCGCGGTCGTTCTTGCCCAGCAAGTCCTGGCGGTCGTAGCCGAGCAGCTCCTCACCGGCCCGGTTGAGGACGACGAACTTCAGCTCGCTCGTTTCCTTGAGGAAGAGCATCAGCGGGAGGTTTTCCACGACCGACGCGATCAGGTGCTTGGACTCCTGCAGCTCGCGCTCGACCTGCTTGCTCGCGGTGAGATCGCTGATCACCACGCGGGAAGCGAGCGCGCCCTCGGCCTCCTGCGCCGCGCTCGCCTCCATCCGCACCCAGACCTCGGCGCCGTCGGGCTTCTTCAGCCGCAGCTCGCAGCTCTGCGGAGCGCCGGTCTCGAAGAGGTTCTTGCGGTGCAGGTAGTAGCTGTCCTGATCCTCCTTGACGATAAAGCGGGTGAGGGGTTGCCGCAGCAGCTCGCTCCGGCAGACGCCCAGCAGCTCGGCCGTGGCGAGGTTGGACTCGAGCATCAAGCCAGTCGCGCTGACCGTGCAGTAGCCCACCGGGGCGAGATCGTAGAGGTCGAAGTAGCGGGCGCGCGCAGCCTCGAGCTCCGCTTGAGCCCGGCGCAGCTCCTCGTTCTGCAGCTCGAGCTCGATCTGGTGGACCCTCAGCTCGTGGAGCGTTCGCTGGAGCTCCTCGGGCGAGAGCGCGTCGGGGGCTCCCGCGAGCCGGGCCGCCCGCTCCCGGGCCAGGGCTTCGGCCCGCTGCCGCAGCTCCCCCGCGTCTTGGGGTCGCTCATCGCCGGTGGTCATGATCTTCCCCCTCAGACGCGGACGCTTCCGCGCCGGTCGCGCCTTCAGCACGGCGCCCCGGTACCGCGTGTCCGGCGAGGTCCAGCGATGCGCAGGTGATGCCGACCACGACCCCAGCACCATCGCGCAGCGGCTCTACCGTCAGGTCCTGCAGGCAGGCGCTGCCGGCAATACTGGACCAGACCTGATGCCGCTCACCTCTTCCGCTCTCCAGCACCCGCCGCTTGATGGCGACCAGAACGGCGGCCTCCCGCGCTGGCCTGAGCTCCGCGTCGGTCTTGCCGAGGAGCTCGTCAGGGTCGCCGCCGTCGATGGGATTGAAGCTCCAAGTGTAGCGCAGATCCGAGTCCTGGTTGGAGAGCGCCACCGACGCAGTGCCCAGCGCGACCCGCAGGCGCTGCTCGCTCGCCCGCAGCGCCGCGCTCAGCTCGCGGGCCGCCGTGATGTCAACAAAGGTGACCACCGCGCCCTCGATCACGTTATCCAGGGTGCGATAGGGCTGGATGCGCATGCTGTACCAGCGGCCCTCGGCCGTCGCGACCTCCGCCTCCCTGGGGATCAGGGTGTCGAGCACCGACTGGGTGTCGGCCGTCAGGCTGCGGTAGCCCGGCAGGTTGGAGACAAGGTGGGCCAGGGGCCTGCCGAGATCGCCTTGGATCAGGTTGACGATCCGGGTGGCAGTGGGGGTGAAGCGCAGGATACGCAGCTGGTGGTCGACGAAGATGGTCGCGATGCCGGTGCCGGCAAGTAGGTTGTTCATGTCGTTATTGGCGCGCGACAGGTCAGCCACTTTCATTTGCAGCTCGGCGTTGACCGTGACGAGCTCCTCATTGATCGATTGCAGCTCCTCCTTGGAGGTCTCGAGCTCCTCGTTGGTGGACTGCAGCTCCTCGTTCACCGACTGTAGCTCCTCGTTGGACGACTTGAGTTCCTCGTTGGAGGTCTCGAGCTCTTCGTTGGTCGTCTGGAGATACTCTTCCTTGGCCCGCAGCTCCTGCTTGAGCGCCGCGATGTGGGCGTCCGCCTGCGCAGTGGAGGCTGGCCGATCCTCAGGGGTCGCTGGGGCTGCAGCGTTGGCCAGCTCCACGAGCGCGGTCTGCTCGAGGATGACGAGATAGAGCGGCGACTCGGGCGAGGAGGCAGGGCCGACCGCGAGCGGACGAACGCTGAGGTTGACCGCGGTGAAGTCGCCGTTGGTCTTGACGCGCAGTGCTGGGCAGCGGACGGCTTCAGCGGTGGCGGCGGCGCGGTGCAGGGCGTTGGTCAGGGCGCGGCGCAGCCCCTGGCGGGCCATCGTCAGGATGTTGTTGGGGCCGCTCTCGCCCGGTGCGGGTTCCAGGTACATGCCCGTGCGCCCGTGGAGGTAGAGAATGTCGCCCTGGGCGGTGACGAGGGCCGCGGCCTGGACGAGCTGGAGCAAGAGCGCCTGCTCGGCCAGTTCGCGCAAGGGCGGCATCCTGCCGGAGCTCGCCTTCTCTCGCACCCTCGCGAGGGCCGTGTCGCTCGCCGCCACGGGTGGCAGGAAGCGGCCGAGCGCGGCGCGTTGGCCGCCCAGACGGTCCTCCTTGCGTTGGTAGAGCTTCTGCTTGCGGTCCAGCGCCGCGAAGAGCTCCGGGAAGTCGCCCACCGTCTCCGAGGTCCCCAGCAAGAGAAAGCCGCCCGGGAGCAAGGCGTAGTGGAAGAGCGGGATGAGCTTCTTCTGCAAGTCGCCGTCCAGGTAGATGAGCAGGTTGCGACAACTGATGAGATCGAGCTTGGAGAAGGGCGGGTCCCTGATCACGTTCTGCTCGGAGAAGACCAGCATGTCGCGGATGCTCTTGTGAATACGGCAGCTGCTCTCGCCGGCGTCGATCGTGAAGAAGCGGGCCAGGCGCTCGGGGCTGAGGTCGGCAGCGATGGAGGCGGGGTAGCTTCCCGCCCGGGCCGCCGCGATCGCCTGGCTGTCGATGTCGGTGGCAAAGACCTGCACCTTGAAGCGCTGTCGCAGCGTCTCTTGGCGTTCGGCCAGCAGGATCGCCAGCGAATAGGCCTCCTCGCCGGTGGAGCAGCCCGGCACCCAGATCCGGATCGCGGCGTCGGCGCTCTTTCTGGCGAAGAGCCTGGGGATGACCTGTTCTTCGAGGGCCTTGAACGCCTCGGGGTCACGGAAGAAGCTCGTTACGCCGATCAGCAGGTCACGAAATAGCGCGTCCAGTTCCTGGGGCGTCTGCTGCACGAACTGGACGTAGGCCTGCATGGTCTCGATCTGGTGCACGGCCATCCGCCGTTCGATGCGGCGGTGGACGGTGGAGGGCTTGTACTGCGAGAAGTCGTGGCCGGTCCGCGCGCGAAGCAACCCGAGGACCTTCTTCTGCGCGCTCTCGCTCCCAGCCGGTCGAAGCTCGGTCCGCGGCAGCTTGCCGAAGGCATGGGTCGTGTAGGCGATGAGCTGAGCGGGCATCGCGCCCGGTGGCAGCTCGTAATCGACGAGGCCGGTGGCGATGGCGCTGCGCGGCATGCCATCGTGATCGGTGGAGGCGGGCGCCTGGGCCATCACCATGCCGCCTTCGCCCTTGATCGCACGCACCCCCAGCGTGCCGTCGCTGCCCGTGCCCGAGAGCACCACGCCGATGGCTCGCTCGCGCTGGTCCCGCGCGAGCGACCGAAAGAAGAAGTCGATGGGCATGCGCTGGCCGCGCGGCGCGGTGGGCGCCAGCAGCTGCAGCGTGCCGTTCAGAAATGCCATGTCGCGGCCTGGCGGGATGATATAGGCGCAGTTCGGCCGCACGGCCATGCCGTCCTCGACCTCGAAGACCTGCATGCGGGTGTAACGCCGAATGATCTCGGTGAGAATGCTCTTGTGGTCGGGGGCGAGGTGCTGCACCAGCACGAAGGCCATCCCCGGTTCGGCGTTGGTGGGTATGGCGGAAAAGAAGGACTCGAAGGCCGCCAGGCCTCCCGCCGAGGCGCCGATACCGACGATGGGGATCCCGGCGCTGGGCCTCGAGACGGGCCTCCGCAGCTCGGCTGCGCCTGCTTCCACTGCGGCTGGTTCCACTGCAGAGAGAGCGCTGGCGCCCGTCGCCGGCTCGGGCGGCCTTGCCTCGGGCGCGGATTGCCTTGAGGCTGCCAACTGCCCCTTCGGCTGATTCGCCCCCTTCGGCCCATCCGCGTGTCGGGGCATATCGAGTCGCTCCAGTCCGGCCTAGCTCGCTCGGATCATTCGCTTCATGGCAACCGCCGGACCAAGTGGGAGTGAGAGCCTACGCTGTGTCAAGGTGTTTCCGGCCGGCTCAGGGTCGGCTCCTTAGCGCGAGGGGTTGCCACCCTGCGGTGGCGCTCAATCGCTCCAGGGCGTGAGGAAGCCGCCAAGACCGATGATATGCGTCAGCTTGGTCGTGGCCGCTTCCGACTCGACTTCGAGCCGGTAATAGAGCTCGAGCTCGATCTTCCAGACCTCGAGCTGCGGCCCGAGGGTGAGGCGCCACTTTCGGGTCGGCGTGCTGGCGAGCAGGTTCAAGGCGAGGAAGTGCTCTGCCGAGAGCGTCGGCCGAAGGCGCTTGGTGAGCCTATACTTCGCACCCACCAGGTTGCGGAGGGTGGGCCGGTTCTGCAGCTCGCCGTCGCGATTCCACTCCCACTCGTCTTGGAAGCGCAGGCGGTACTTGAGGCGGAGCTTGGCCGCCTTCGCCGATAGCTGGCCGTCGACGAAGAGCCGGTGGCCGAACTCGAAGGCGCCACGCTTGTCGCGTTCGTAGATGAAGCGATAACCACCGGAGAAGCTCAGCCAGTCGGCCGGGCGGTGGCCGAGCTCCACCTGCGGCAGCAGGCTCTTCGCGCGGCTCAGGTGCTCGTCCAGTCTGAGCTGGGTCGAGAGCGCGAGACTGAAGCGGCCAGGCAGCGCGTGACCGAGGCCGGCCTCTAACCAGCTTTCGACGGAGTGCGTCGTCTCAGCGGCGGCGAGGCCCGGGCTGAGCAGGGCGAGCAGCCCTGCGGCGAGCCAGCAGCGCCGGCATGACCTCGCTTCCATCAGGGCTTGGCCCTTCCTGCGTCACGCGTGGCTGCTGATTGGCCTCCGGGGCGGCTGGAGCCTGCTCTACGCCGCTCGTGGCAACCCCCGGTGACCAGGAGCTCGGCGGTATCGCGAAGCAGGTCGATGCTGTTGACGCGGTAGTCGAGCAGGTCGATGCCGAGACGATCGCGCAGATCCGCGCGAAGCTCGTCCTCGCGGCCCGGTTGCAGCAGCTCGAGCTTGTCGAAGACGACGAGCCGGCTGTCCGCCTTGGTCGAGAAGGGCAGGTACTCGAGGACGGCTGTCAGGCCGACGATAGCGCTGTTGATGAACGCCAGCTCGGCGACGCTGACCTTCTTGTTGGCGACCGCGTTGAGAATCGCGAGGCCGAGCACGATGAAGAGGTAGGTCAGGTCGCGCACGGCGATCGCTTCGGTGCGGTAGCGCAGCACCCCGAAGACGGCGAACAAGCCGAGGGCGAACCCCAGATCGACGGGGACCTTGCGCAGCAGCACGCAGATCGCGAAGGTGATGATGTTGAGCATGACGCACGAGAACGCGAAGTCTCGCCGGGCGTGCAAGCGAAGGTACACGAGCCTGATCACGAGCCAAACGAAGAAGAGGTTGAACGCCATCCGGACGACGAGCCTGCTGAAGTCCGTCGCGTCGAAGATGTGTTCCATGCCGAAGAGCTCAGCCATCGATGACCTCCTGCAGGGCGCGCAGTCGCGGTTTGAGGCGATGGGCACGTACGCCGTGATTCAGCGCCATGATGCCCAGGCAGTACTTGCTCGCGCGCGCCTGGCCGGCGCCACGGGCGCGCAGGGCCTGCATGGCCAACGAGCTCGTGCAGAAGCGCGGCTGCTTCACCTCCGCGATCACGGCCTCGCCGAAGGAGCAGACCTCTCCCTGCCAGCAGACCCTCAGGTCGAGGTCGAAGGTCACGCGCTCCACTGCCGCGCGGCCGATCAAGGTGATGCGCCGGTACTCGACCAGGAGTGTGGGCTCGAGCGCGACCCGCGAAGGCGCGATGGCCTCGTCGACGAAGCGCCGAGCGGCGCCGTCGATCTGCGCCGTACCGTAGTCGACCTGGCGGCGCAGCTTGTCGGTATGGCCGGGCCGTTGCGTCCGCTTCACCTCGAGGAAGGTGAGCGCGCGATCGTGGTAGTGACGCAGACGAACCTTGAAGCGGCGGCGCCGCCCGCGACGGTGGTCGTGAAAGAGCATCAGGTCGCGCGTGTCGAAGTAGAGCGACGCGTAGGCGCCCCAGGGGGCCCGAGGCGGCGCGAGCAACTCGAAGGAGGACGAGAGATCGCTCAGCACCGCGTGCAGCTTGCGGCGCCCGAAGAGGAACTTGGTATCCACGCGTCGTTGCAGCGCGCGCGAGGCCGCCAGCTCCGCGCCGACCCGGGCGTAGCCAAGGAGCAGGGCGAGCTCGGGTCGCTGCTGCAGGGGTGGCGCGGGCAGCAGCTCAGGCCGCAGGCTGTGAAGCGCGTCGTTGGGCGAGCGAGGCGTCGTCATGGCGCTGGCTGGGGCGCCGCTAGCGCCTCGCTCACGCGGGCACGGCGCGTCGCGAGGTGGGCTACCAGACCCTGCTCGCCGTCGATCGACTGCCGGAAGGCTCGCGCGGAGGCGATGGTCGAATGGCTGGCCTGCTCTCCCTGGTCGCCGACGACATGGGGCTCAATCAGACTGTGAAGCTCGCGCAGGCGCGCGACGGCGCTCTCGGGCTCGAAGAGCCCACCAAGCGCCTCGAGCAGCAGGTCACGGTAGCGCTGCAGGTAGGTTGGATCGGCCAAGGTGCGGCTGATCAGTGGCCAGCTCGATCCCGCGCTGGTGTGAAACATCTCGGCATAGGCGTTCGTCTCGGCCGTTGGTGGCAAGGGGCCGGCAGCGCCCGCGCCGCCGTCAGCGATGGCGTTGCCCCTGACCCTCAGCGCCTCGTTGTGATCCCAGGGAATCCAGCGCAGCGCGCCGCTCTTGGCGGGATCGCCGTAGAGATAGTAGTTATGCGCCATCTGGCCATAGCTGTCCCAGTTCTGCATCGCGGTGTTGACGGCGAGCCAGCGCAGGAAGGCGTCGACGTCGAAGGTCGCCTCGAGCGCCGCGCGCCAGGCCGGAGCGTCGCGCTGATCGGCGAGTAGCGCGGACACCGCGGCCTCTACATCCGACCAGTCTTCGCTGGCTTCGTGGTTCTTCTTCACGAAGCCTGCCTGATCGAAGCGAGTCCAGTCGGCGCCGGACCCGTCCGGCTTGTAGAGGTTGCCGTCGTGGCTCCCCAGCTGCGAATCGAGCATCGCTCGGTCTGAGGGGTCCTCGATCGCGGTGTACAAGCCCCAGTACTCCGGACCCGCGCCGACATCGACCGAGATCCGATAGAAGGCGCAGCGCGCCGCCGGCAGGCCACGGTCGCGGAGCAGCTCGCTGGCGAAGGCCTCACGAAGCTGGGCGTCGTCGGCATAGTTCGAGGCAAAGGTCAGCTCCTTGAAACCGTAGAAACGCTGATCCTCGAGCTCGGGGTGCTCGGAGGCGTACTTGTCGAAGTGTAGGCGAAAGGGGAGCTTGCCGTTGCCTTGCGCATAACTCGACGCCAGGGAGGAGTTGCCCTTGTAGCGCATGCCGACGGAGGACCATTGGTGGCCGCCATGACGCACCTCGACGGGCACATAGATCGGGTCCTGTGACGTCAAGCTCAGGGCGCCACCCGCTGGTCTTTCCCCCGCGCCGGGGAGGTCGCCCGCGGGCAGACAGAGCAGATCGGCGTTGAGCCGCCGGCAGGTCCCCTGCAGCGCCTGCGGCACCGTCACCGCGCAGGCCTGATCCTCGGCCAGCCCGGCGCACGCTTCGAGCGCCTGAGGAGCCTGAGGAGCCTGAGGAGCCTGAGGAGCCTGAGGAGCCTGAGGAGGAGGCTCTCTGCCGCCGGGCGGGACGCCGCCGCGGTCGCCGAAGAGGCCGGCGAGATCGTCCTGCATCGCCCGGAAGTCCGAGTCCTTGATGACGATCTCGATCGCATGCACCTCGCTGGTCGAAAAGAGCAGCGCGTAGTTTGGCGGCGTATCCTTGCCGTGCGTTGCGCTGGTCCAGCCCTCGGGTCGAGTGCTTCCCCCGCAGCTACAGAGCGCGAGCAGAGCCGCAGCGCCGCTCGTGGCGGAGCGGCCGAAGCGTCTTTTGCGTTCAGGATGATCCATGGGCTCTCCTTCCTGCGAGCGGCTGCGCTAGCCGCCGCAGCAAGCATCCCGGGTTGAGGACGGGCCTCCGGTTTGCCGTGGCGGTCGGTTTGCGGCCGCTCCTGCGACGGGAAACGATGGCGCCGGCGTTCCCTCGTCTGCAGTGCCTAGAAAGCGGAGCGGCCGGCGGCGTTAGTCGAATCATCGGCCCGTCGCAGGCGAGCGCGGGGGCACGTTCAGGGGCCGCGAACCTTCCAGCGGAACGCAGGCGAGCGGGCCGCTGCCTCCGGGCCCTGCTCGACAAATCCCAGTCAGCGCACCGCCGCGGTGGTCGATGCGGCAGCGCGCGCTGGTCTTCGAGCCCGCGCAGGCTTGCACGGCCTCGGGGGGTGGGGGCCCGCCCGGTCGCCCGTGGCCGAGGATATCGGGAGGCGGCTGATGGCCCCGCCTCTTGACCGCGCGGTCGAGGACGTTGCGTTGCGAGGGCGTCAGGATCGCGCGCAGCTCACGCTGCATGCGGTCATGAATGTCGAGCACCCGAGGCATCACCTCCTGGCGAATGGCCTCGAGCTCCGGCCGATGACGGTCGCCAATCGCCCGGGCCTTCTCCCCCTGCTCCGGCGAGAGGTTGAGCCCGCGCGGGCCGGCGGGGCCGAAGGGCGCGGGACCCGCGGGTGGCCTCGGGCAATGGCCCAGCCAGCGATCGACGGCCGCTCCGGAAAGGCCGCCAGCGGCAAACACAGCGAGCAGCAAAACGGCTGTCCTGGCGCGTATGCCCCTCATCGATGGATCACCATTGCTCATGGTCTACTCCCAGCGCCTCGAGTTGTTTCCAGGCCGTGTGGTTGTTGTCGCCGAGCGCCCAATACTGGAGGGCAAAGGCCGGGTCTTGCCCCTGCGCGAGCTCGCGGCTCGGTCGCGAGGTGAGCGACGGAGGCGCCGCCAGCCAGAGCGCGAGCGCGATCCCAGCCGCGAGCGCCAGCGCTGGTTTCAGCCAGGTGGCCAGCTGGGCCGAGACTGTCCGACGTGCCTGCGCCGCGGCTGCCGCCTGGGTCGCGAGCTCGGCAATCCGCTGCTCCCACCGCGTGCGATCGCGCGAGGGGTCGATCGAGGAGAAGTCGAAGCGTGGGTCGGTCATGAGCGCTCCTCCAACAAGGCATCGGCGCGCAGCTCTGCCCGAAGTTGACGCCGTGCCTGGAACAGATGCTGGCGCGACATGACCTCCGACATGCCCAGGGCGGCGCCGATCTCGGCGTGCGTCCAGTCGTCGAGATCGTGTAGCAGCACAACCTCGCGCCGGGTTGGCGTCAGCAGGGTGAGCGCAGCCGCCACCCGCTCGCGCATGCCCGGATCCGTGGCGGGAGGGTCGACGGCGCCGGGTATCGCTACGACCTCGTGTCGCGGCACGTCTCGCAAGCGCCGACTGTCGAGCCAGTTGAGCGCCCGGTGTCGCACCACGCCGAGGAGCCAAGCGCGAAACTTCGCCGGCTCCCGACAGGTGTCCAGCTTGGTGAAGGCCGAGAGCAGCGCGTCCTGCGCGATATCCTCCGCGTCTGCAGGTCGCCCGACCACGGCGAGGGCCACCGCGTAGGCCGCACGCAGGTACGCGCGGGCCAGCCGGGCGAAGGCCTCGCGATCGCCGCTCTGCGCGCGGCTGACGAGGGCAGCGGTGGCGTTCGCTTCGAGCCGCTCAGGCGCCATGGCTAGAGGATTTTCCCCTGATCGGAAGGTGGGCGCGCAAGCGCGCCGGAAGGCGGGCGCTTGCCGCCCGAGGTGTTCCAGTGCCGTCATCCATCCAAGAAAGCCGAGAGCCCGCGAGCGTTAGCGGCCGCCGGTCGATCGCTCTCGCCACCAGGCAAGGCGCGGCGCCCGTTCCAGTCGCGGCGCATGACAGCATGGCTGGCTGCTTGCGCTGGTCGAGGGCCAGCGAGCCTGGCCCGCGTGGGGCGCGCCTGAGCGTCTCACCCGCCAGGGGAGGCCCTCAAGCCTTGGGCTGCTGAGAAGTACTCGAGCTCGTCGAGGTGGAACTCCCCGTAGACGAAATCGCCCGCGGGGGTCTTCCAGACCGCGTCGCCTCGCGCGGGGATCCGGACGCCGGCGAAGTCGCGGTGGTCGCGCAGCGGGGTGGACCACGGGAGCCTGCTGAAGCTCTTGCCGTCCGCGGAGTAGAACCGATCCTCGGAGACGAAGTTAATCAAATCGCCTTGCTCGTCAAAGGTCAGGACCGCCGCGACCGCCTGGTCGCCGCGGTCGAAGCGGCCCCGGACCGAGTGCGCATCGATCGTGGTCCAGCGCGCGGGGACCTCGACCAGCGCTGCCGGCGCCAGCATGCATAGCTCGTTGAAGATCGTGACCGTCTCGCTCTGGTTCATTGCGGGGCCACGACCGTCGACGACGTCGACGAGCGAGAACACGCGCACGCGGAAGCGGGCCTCGGCGCCGACGAACTCGTGGTAGGCGTCGACGGGAACGCCGAAGAGGGAGGCCCGCATGACAAAGAGGCGCGCGGAGGGGGCGATGAAGTTGCGCTGCTCGGAGGTGAAGGCCATCCAGCGACCGTCGAGGCCCTGACGGAAGCGTCCATGGAAGCGCGCACGGAAGCCCAAGACGCGGGGCTTGCCCAGCACGCGCGCGCGTCGCAGATAGGTCTGGAGCAGGGGCGGCAGCGCCTCGAGCTCGGCCTCGCTCACGAGGGCCGCGGAGGTGGGAAGCTGCGCGAGGTGGCGGGCGCTCGCGAGCGCGTAGAGTGAGCCGAAGCTGCGCGGCGCGGCCTCGAGGATCGCGAAGGCTAGCGGGACGGCCACGATGACGTTGGCGAGGGTCCCGAACTTGGCGTCCGACCAGGCGAGGACGATCAGGCCCTGCGAGAGCAGCAGCGTCGGCAGCGCGAGCATCCACCAGCGTGAGGGCGTTGCCTGGAGCATCACGGCAGAGGTCAAGAACCCAAGGGCCGCGAGGAGCCAGCAGACGCCGCCGGTGGGGCCGATCGGCAGCTTGAGCGCCGCGAGCTCCGCGATGCCGAAGCCCTTGGCGGCGCCCAGTAGGTGGGTCGCGCCGTGAACGACCAGCAGGAGCGCCAGGACGCTGCGCATGGTGCGCTAGCGCGCCCTAGCCGGGGTCGTCAGGGCCTCCGGGTGGCCACTCCGCAGCCGACTCATCGACGACAGCTCGCGCCACGGCAGCTCCAGGGCTGGCCAGAGCCGGCGACCGACGGCGCGCCGTGCGCCGATCCCTCAGCGGCCGCGCTTCGTGGCGTGTGGGTAGAGCGAGCGGCGCCGGCCAGGCTACCGCTCAACGCCCAGCGAAGCGCGTCCGCCGACGGGCGCACTGGCGCTACCGAGCGGGTCGGCGGCGGCAGGCGCGTGGCCGTCATCGATTGTCCCTGCAACCGGGGCTCTCCGTCGCGCGCGTCGAGGCCCAGCCGCCAGGTCGCGCTTACCCGGCGCTCGGGGCGCGATCCGTCCGCCGCGCTGACGCGAGCGGAGAGCCTCAGATACGCCGGTTCGGTCAAGGCGACGGGCCCGCTGAGGCGCCCAGAGCGCCCTTCGTCTGCGTTCGAGCGCTGCGCCGGCGCGGTCGAGAGTCCCGCCCAGACGACGAGCGGGCCGTGCGCGATGCCGCCCCAGACGAAGAGCCGCGCTTCTTCGAGCTCACCGCGCCAATAGGGCACCAAGAGCAGGCGCAGCTCCCGGTCGGAGATCTGGGCGAGGCGCCACGGTTCTCTCTGCAGCGCGTGCAGGGCGGCTGGCGGTAGCATCCAAAGCACATCGGTGTTGTCGTGGGGGCTGCGCAACACGAGCGCGTCGTCGACCGCGCGCGGAGGGTGGGGGCGCGGGAGCCGGCCGTTGGCGGCCGGTGTGTGCCAATCGAGCGTGAGGCCGGCGGGTAGCGGCGGTTTGCCAGCCGCGCCCGATCCCACCCGCTGAGCCACCGCGCTCCGATAGCCCTCGGGCTGGGTGAAGCGCGCAGCGATCACGCCCGCGGGGAGGGCGGGTGCCGGCGTGTATTGGTCCTGCCGCTCCAGCACCCCGAGCGCAGCCCGATGGAGCTCTAGCAGGTTCGCGCGCGCCTTCACCTCGGCGGCAAGTGCGCTGGGGAACGCCACGCCGAGCCGGAGCAGCAAGGCAGGAAAGGCATTCGTGACCGCCTCGAACTGCGCGAGGGTCAAGGCACCTGAGCGATGCCCCACCACCGTGGCAAGCTCGGAGCAGCGCGTAGCCAGCGCGTCGCGCCAGGTGTCGCTCGCGCTCTCATAGGCGGTGGCGGGCCGGGCGGCGGTCAGCAGCGCGAGGAGCGCCAGCTGCCGCGTCCATCGCTGAGGCGCTGAGCGCTGGCGGCGGGACATCACTGCTAGGTTGCCTCCGCGCTGGTCAGCAGCGCGCACCCGACGTGCGTGACGTCGGCCAGGTTCGTCCTGCAGGGCGCGGTCGCCAGCGGCGCCTGGTCGTTCATGGCGTAAGCGGATCGAGGTTCGGAATGCTGTGACCCGGCACGAGGGGATCCTCGATGAACCCATGACCGGAGGCCAGGTGGCACGCGTTGCGTGCTGTAGCCGCCCTCGCGAACGCAGCGGCCGGCTGGGTGCGGTCGTGCGTCGCCAGCGTGTGTCGGAGGTCCCCAGGGTTCGTCTGGACGAAGGCCTGCGCCAGCGCCGGAAGAAGCGCCGGGTGCCGCTCCTTGGGCGGCGCGGCATGCGGCAGCGTGTCCTCGAATGGATCCTCCAACTCGCCGAGCTGGTAGGTTGGCGAGGTCTTGGCGCCCCGCGGCGGTGGCGTGCCCCAGCAATTCGAAGCGGCGCCCTACCTTGGCCATCGCCGTGCCGTAGCCGAGGACGCGTGGGGAAGCTGCCGTCCCGGCGCGCTGCTCGGGAGCAGGTCGCGAGCGCGCGAGCATCAAGACCAAGGCGAGGGCCGAGCCACGGCCGAGGAAGCTGCCGAGGAAGCTGCCGAGGAAGCTGCCGAGGAAGCGGCCGCGTGTCATCGCGCCTCCGCCTGCGTGGCCTGGCTGGGAGGCGCCAGCGCTCGCTCCTTCGCCAGCAAAGCGTCGAGCGACCAAGGTCCGGCGCCGACGATGCCGAGGAAGGCCGCACTGCCTAGCATTGCGAGGTCGGTGCGGGACTCGTGAAGGAACGCCCAGAATCCGGCCTTCGGCGCGAAGGTGTGCGCGAAGATCCAGTAGCCGTGTCCGAGCAGGATCGGCAGCTTGGTCGAGGCCAGCGCGACGAGCATGTCGATGATCAGCGGGATCGCGGCGAGGCGGGTCGCCAGGCCGAGGATGATCAGCGTGCCGCAGACGATCTCCACCACGCCGACGAAGGGGCCCATGAACTCAGGCGCCGGGATCCCGATGCGCGCGAAGCGCCCTGCGCCTTGCGCCGCGGCGTGCAAGAACTTCTGGAGGCCCTCCGAGGCGAAAATCAGCCCGACCACCAAGCGGATGAGGATGGCTGCTGGTGTTGGATTGGATCGCAGCAAGCCCGAGTTATACACGCCTCCCGCCTGCCGGACCACGCCCCTAGCGTGGTCCTTGGGTCCGGGAATTCGCCGGCCTCGGAGCTCGCCTCTGGGTGTCGGAAACAGGGGCCTGGAGCGCGACCTGGAGCGCGACCTGGACCGAGTGCGGGGCCCTAGCTCTTGACCATCGCATGGGCATGGAGCTCGTTTCCTTGGCCGAGGAGGGCTCGGAGGGCGCGCTTGCGCTTGACGCGCACCACGATGATCGTGCCCAGCCCGAGCAGCGAGATGAGGCCGGCGACGATGATCGGCGCGACCAGCGAGCTCATCAACCCGGAGCCGGCGGAAATGACGATGCGCTGGCCCTTGTCTCCATCGTAGGCGCAGTCCATGCGGTAGGCACCCTTCGTGGCGACCTCGAACTGGAAGATCGATGCGCCGGCGTACCCGCCCAGACTGTAGGAGGAGGCCGCCGTCGGGGACTTCAGTTTGACAGCGCTGCCATCGTCCCGCGTTAGCCCACAGCTCAGCCCCGACAATGAGGCGCCCGTGGCGTAAAGCGCGCCACCGATGGCGCTGCGAGACTCGTAGAACGCGGTGTACTTGCCGGGCGCGAAGTCGAACTGATGTTGCCCGGGGAAGACCGCTCGTTGGAGGCCGGAGACCTTCTCCTGCATCCCTCGCGAGAGGGTGACGGCGGGCGTGAAACAAGCTCCCAACCAAAGGATCACGCCAGCGACGTACCACCAGCGACTCGGACCAACGTTGGTGCTCATGGTGTCTTTTCTCTCCTCGTCTGTGCGGATGGTCTATGCGGACCGGCTTCGGATTCGATCCGGGCGTCGAGCGTGCGCGGGTCGGTCCGGATACGGCCCTGGGGGGCGATTGCCCGATTGCGCGGTCCTTATCGGGCCGAGCGCCGCGCAGGTTGCGCGGCGTTTCACCCGACGACGCGGTCGCCCCGGCCACCAGGCACGCTGGTGGGGCTCGGCACGCGGAGCGTCCTGCCGCGATGCGGGTGTCTGCCGCGAGGCGGGTGCCAGGAAGAAGCGACGCAAGCGCTCGGGCGCGCGCGCAACACAGACGGCGAGACCTTGGTCGTGTAAGGTCGGCGCTGCCGTGGCGAGGGCCGCAGTCGGTTGCCCTTTGCGCTCCGTTCCAACAGAAGAGCTGGCGCGCGGGTGGCGCGCGTCCGCTCACCGCCAGGTGTCAGGGAGGCCCGATGAGACGCTATGCCGCGCGAACGACGATCCGTGCCACGCCAGAGCGGGTGTGGAGCATCCTCACCGACCTCGAACGCTGGCCGACCTGGAATACGACGATTACCAGCGTCGAGGGCAAGCTCGCGCTGGGTGAGAAGGTCACGGTGCGGGTGAAGCTTGCGCCAGGGCAGGCCTTCCCGGTCAAGGTGACGGCGCTCGATCCTCCGCAGACGATGGTATGGCGCGGGGGGATGCCGCTCGGCTGCCTCTTCAAGGGCGAGCGCACCTATCGGATCGCGCCCAAGGCCGGCGACGAGGCCGGCGACGAGGCCGGCGACAGGGTCGAGTTCTCGATGGAGGAGGTCTTCGACGGCCTCTTGTCGGGGTTGATTACCAGGGCGATCCCAGACCTGCAGCCCACCTTCGACGAGTTCGCCGCCTGCCTGAAGGCGGAGGCCGAGAGCAAGTGACGCGCCGATCGTGAGGGTGCCGCGCCGCCAGCCTGCGCCAGGCGTTGGCGGCTCGAGCCGCGGAGGCGATCCTCAAGGGTGACGATGATGCCCGAACGCTTGCTCCTGCCGACGGGCGCGACGGGCTTCGTCGGTGGCGCGGTGCGACCCGCGCTGGCCCGCGAGGGGTGGCGCCCTGCCTGTCTCACGCGGGGGTTTGCGCGCGCGCCCAAGCACGCGAGCCGACGCTCGACTGAACGCTCGACTGAACGCTCGACTGAACGCTCGACTGAACGCTCGACTGAACGCTCGACTGAACGCTCGACTGAACGCTCGACTGGGTGCAGGGCGACGTGGGCGATCCCGTCTCGCGCGCTCGCGCGCTCGACGGTTGCCAGGCCGCGCGCTATCGGGTCCACGGAATCGGCGAGGGCCGCAACGACCACCGGCATGATTGAGGGCGGCCGCGACCTTCTCCCAGGCGCCCGGAGCAGCCGGCCTCGAGCGCAGCGTTTGCCTGGACGGGGTCGCCCTCGCTGGTGGCGGTCGCGCTCTGTTGCGGGCTCGCTTGGGGCGCTCTGCGCGCCAAGCGAGCCTCGTACCCGCCCTGGTGGCTCATCTGCTGTGGAACGCGATCGTGCTGCTCGGGCTACCGCTGGGGCCGCGATAGCACGCGAGGGCGCGGGTGCGGATCAGGGCTCGCGGGCCGCCCGTCGCACGTGGCCTGGAGCGCCCGTCGAAGCGTCCCGCGGTTTGGTCGATTTCGAGCTTGAAAACGACCAAGACGACCAATAGGCTGTGCGCTGGAGGAGGATTCCATGAAGGCCCTCATCACTGGCGGCACCGGGCTGGTTGGAAGCGCGCTGCTGGGCACCCTGACGGACGCTGTGGTCCTGAGCCGCGATCCAGCCAAGGCCAGCCAGAGGCTCACCAGCGGACGAGTCCTTCGTTGGGATCCCGCGGCTGAGCCCGCCCCGCTTGAGGCGCTGCAAGGCATCGAGGCGGTGTTCAACCTGGCGGGCGAGCCCGTCGCCAACGATCGCTGGACGGCGGAAAAGAAACGCCGCATCCGGGAGAGCCGAATCGTCGGAACCCGCAACCTGGTGGCGGGCCTGAGGCATCTCGACCGCAAGCCCGAGGTGCTCGTCTCGGCGTCGGCGGTTGGTTACTACGGCGACCGCGGCGACGAGAGGCTCGACGAGTCCGCGCCGGCGGGCGAGGGGTTCCTCGCTGAGGTCTGCGCCGAGTGGGAGCGCGAGGCGCGGGCAGCTGAGGCGCTCGGCGTTCGCGTGGTTTGCGTGCGTATCGGCATCGTCCTCGCCGCGGGCGGCGGCGCGCTCGCCCGCATGCTCGGGCCCTTCAAGCTGGGTCTGGGCGGCCGACTCGGCAGCGGCAAGCAGTGGATGCCTTGGATCCATATCGACGACCTCATCGGCGTGCTGCTGCACGCGAGCCGAAGGCAGGATCTGCGTGGGGTCCTCAACGCGGTGTCGCCACAGCCGGTGACCAACGCTGATTTTACGAGGGCGCTCGGGCGCGCCCTCCACCGGCCCGCCTTCCTGTCGGTGCCGAAGGCGGCGCTGCGCATCGCGTTGGGGGAGCTGAGCGAGATCCTGATGGCGTCCCAGCGCGCGCTGCCACACGTCGCTGAACGCAGCGGCTATCTGTTCCAACACCCGGCGCTCGAGGGCGCGCTCGCTGCCGTCGTGGCGGCTCGCCGGGGAAAGGCGGCATGAAGCATGGGACGCGCTTGCACAACGGCACAGGCCGGGGCTCTCGGCCTGATGGTTTGCGCGTGGGCGCTGCTCGCTGCTCGGCCCGCCGCGGCCGACGGCATCGAAGCGGACTTCGAGGCGGGCGTGGTGTCGGCGAGCAGGAACGACGTGCGCATCCCCGGGGCCGGAGGCACCCAGTTGTCGCTGGTGGGCGACTTGTCCGCGCCGCCAACCCCCGTCTTCCGGTTGCGCGTTGGCTATCGCTTCGGCGATCGACACCTGGTCTCCGCGCTTTACGCCCCGCTGCGAATCGACGCCACCGGCGTGCTGAGCCGCGACGCGACCGTTGCCGGACAAACCTACGCCGCGGGTAGCTCCCTCTTGGGCGTCTATCGCTTCGATTCCTACCGGCTCACCTATCGCTATAGCTTCGTCCGCAACGAGACGGTGGAGGTGGCAGGCGGACTGACGGCCAAGCTTCGCGATGCCGAGATCAGCATCTATGGAGCCGAGACGGCGAGTAAGAAGAACACGGGCTTCGTTCCGCTGCTGAACTTCCACGTCGGCTGGCGCCCCGGAGGAGGCTCGCTGGGACTGGTCCTCGACGCCGACGCGCTCGCTGCGCCGCAGGGACGAGCCGAGGACATCTTGCTCGCGGCAACCTGGGCGGCGAGCGATCGGATGGTGCTCCGCATCGGCTATCGGATGGTCGAGGGCGGCGCCGACAACGACGAGGTCTACAACTTCGCCTGGCTCCACTACGCAGTTGCTGGCGTCGACTTGCGCTTCTGAAGGGAGACGTCCATGCAGACAGCGATCGCTGCGTTCGACATCGAGGTCTTCTACGACGGTGCGTGCCCGGTCTGCCTGCGGGAGATGCGGATGCTGCAGGGTCGCGACCGTGAACAGCGCATCCGCTTCGTCGACATCGCCTCGGAGGGCTTCGATTCGGCCTCGGTGGGCCTGACCTTGGCGACGCTGATGGACCGGATCCATGGCCGCTTGCCCGATGGCACGATGGTCGAGGGCGTCGAGGTGTTCCGGCGGCTCTATGCTGCGGTCGGCTTCGGGCGGCTGGTGGCGTTGACGCGGCTGCCCGGCATCAGGCAGCTCCTCGACCTCGCCTATCAGGCGTTCGCCAGGAATCGGCTTCGGCTCACCGGCCGTTGCGCCGACCGCGCCTGCGAGCTGAAAAAAAAGCCGGTGGCTCGCCAAGCGGCTCAAGCTCATTCCGCAGCTCTCTCTGCCGCTGACCATCATCGGACTCATCGATTTGGTCATCGACACGCTCCGGCAGGCGCGGAATATGCTGCCTCACCTGCAACAGCAGCTGCAGCAGATGCTCGGCACCATCGATCGCGCCACAAACCTTGAGGACGCCGGGCTGATGGCCATCGCCCAGTGCGCCCAGGCGAATGTCGCCCAGGAGGCCGCCAACGTCGGCAAGGCCCTGGCGAGCCTCGGCAAGCTCATCGGCCTCAGCAACATCTTCCTCGGCATCCTCGGGCTGCCCGAGATCCCGGACCTGTCCGACCTTGCCGGCCGTCACCTGGACGACGTCATCCCGCCCCTCGACGCCAACGTCGAGCAGCTCGAGAACGCCCGCGCGGTGGTGCCCGTGCCATGACCAGGAGCGAGCCATGTCCCACGAGCTGACCAAACTCCTCGTCCCGTTTCGCCGTGCGAGCTCGAGCGCCTGCTCGAGCTCGTGACCGGGGTTGCGCTGGAGCGCGACGCGGACCGGGTGGCCTTCGCGGCCGGCCAGGCCCAGGTTGCAAAAAGGGCTGTTCGTTACTGTTGCGGTAACGTTACTCCGATCTGGCACCTGGTTGCCAAGTCCGCTATACGTTACTAAAGGAGGAACGAACGGCGAAAGCCGCAACCAGGCACATGGAACGGACTCTCTCCCAGAACGAGGCCAAGGTGGTGCTCGACCTCGAGTGGCGGAACCAGAAGACCGTCACGCTCGCCGAGCTGCGCGCAGCGCTCGGCGCGTCGGAGAGCTACGCCCGCAAGCTCGCTCACGGGCTGGTGAAGAAGGGCTGGTTCGAGCGCCTGCGCCCGGGCCTGTTCCAGCTCGTTCCCGCCGACCGCGGCCGCGAGGGTGTGGCCGACACCAACCCGCTCGCCGCCGGCGCCGTGCTCATCTCGCCATACTTCTACTCGTTCGGCACCGCCTGCACGCACCACGGGCTCACCGAGCAGGTCTTCTCGGAGGTGTACCTCGCCTGCCAGGAGGAACGCCGGTCCGAGACCATCCGCGACAAGCGCTACGTCTTCGTGCACGTCGCCGAGCAGCGCTTCGTCGGCTTTCAGGAGATCTCCGTTCTCGGTCACGCCGTCCAGATGGCAACGACCGAGCGCGCGCTGCTCGACGCGATCGATCGGCCCCGCTACGCCGGCGGCATCGGTGAGGTCTCCAGGATTGCCCAGCGGGCAGCCGGCAAGGTCTCGTGGCATGCGCTCCTCGAGCTCGCGCGCAAGTGGGGCTCGTCAGCACTGATGCAGCGCTTCGGCTATTTCCTGGACCTTCACCAGGTCGACGTGCCCGACGGCGTGCGAGACGCGCTCCTGGATCTCGTTCGGCCACAGAGCAAGATCCAGCTCGGGCCGCGTCGCAAGTGGGGCACGAGCGGCAAGCTTATGCGACCGTGGAACGTGGTGGAGAACGTTCCACGCGACGTGCTCATCTCGAAGGAGGAGAAGCCGCGGCGCAGGGTGGTCTTCGGAAAGAAGGAACAGAGCAAGTGATCGAGGACAAGTTCGTCGACCTCCACGCGCGCAATAGCGGCCTGCGCGACAAGCTCGTCGCTGAGCGCGACGTGGTGCTGACCTACGCGCTGCGCGTGCTCCTCGACACCGGCGTGATGGACCACCTGGCCTTCAAGGGTGGCACGTGCCTGCGCAAACTGATCTTCGGCTCGGCCGGTCGCTTTTCTGAAGACCTCGACTTCACCTTGGACAGCGACAGGCCCGACGACGACGTGCTCACGGAGCTGGTCGAGGTCTTCAACGCCGAGCATCACGGCATCACGTTCACTTTCGACGAGTACTACAAGACCGATGACGACACCTCCTTCGGCGGAGAGGTCCGGTACAGCCACAGCTGGAACGACGCCGGTCGATTCCGGTTGCAGGTGAGCCTGCGCGAGCGACCGACGTTGCCGATCGTGGCAGGTGCCATGAAGCAACAGGCCTACTTCGGCCACCTCGAATTCGATCGCTTTGACGTCCGTTCGCTCGCGGCGATCGAGATGATCGCGGAGAAGGTGCGCGCGGCGTTTCAACGGGTCAAGGTCCGGGACCTCTACGACCTCCATCGTTTTGCCACGACGCCCTTCGACGGCGAGCTCCTACGACGGCTCGCGGTGCTCAAGCTTTGGCAGTCCCGCGACCCGTTCGATCCCGACGCGCTGTTCGAGAAGCTCCGCGGCGGCGACTACGACTGGGCAGACATCCAACGACTGGTCCGGGCATCCGACCGCATCGAGCCCGCCGAGATCATCGCTACCGTGGAGACGCGCTTCGCCGTCCTCCGCCAACTGACCGAGCTCGAGCAGCAGGTCATCGCCGACGCCAAGAGCGGGTGGAACGAGCCCCTCGCCGACCGACTGCGCGCCGAGATCCGAGAGCTGGCTGCCGGTTGAGCACACGGCCAACCGTGGCTCCCGACGCGCCTGGCTCCCCAATTAATGCCTTCAAGCGAACCAGCCGGCGCGCTTTCCCAGAGAGCGGAGAGTGAGCAAGTGCCCGCAGCGACTCGGTTTCTCTGATTGGGTCCCGGCCGGGCGAGGGTGGTTCGAGTCTCAAGACGACGCGAGGTCGTGAGACCCTATCGGGATAGGGTCACGGATCTCGCCCACGTCGTTGGACCCTATTTGCCGGGTTCGGCCCCGGCCCCGGCCCGTCCTGGCGGCGGGTACTCCACCTGCCGATCCCAAGAAAGGCCTCCGGGGAGCGCGCGCCGGCCGCCGAGGCATGGACGGGCGCCAACCACGCAGCCAAAAGCGGCCGCGTGTCGCCCAGGGCGCGCCCCCGGGCCGCGTTTTCGCGCTGCCCGGCCCTCCCTGGCCACACGTCCGCCGCCGCGCCACGTGGGGCCCGTGTGCGAACGACGAACGACGGCACGGATGCCGCTACGCGGCGTGGCGCTGGGGTGGTTCATCCTCAGCGAGCTTATAGCTGTTGAGCAGGCCGTGGGCGTGGCTGCTCCGGACGAGGCGGCGCCGGCGGACGGCCTCAAGGTCGATGACATCGGCCAGCTTCTCGCCGCGCCCGAAGGCCGCGGGCGTCTGGCCGTCGAGGGCTTGGTTCGCCCGCTCGGCCAGGTAGTAGCGCCGGTACTCGTCGAGGTACCACTGAAGCTCCTCGGCGCTTCGGGTGCGAACGTGGTTGAGCAGCTCGAAGCGGACCGACTTGATGGCTCTTTCCGCGGAGCCGTTCACGTAGGGAAGCGCAACCGGGGTTCGCCGCTGGTCTATCTCCATCACGCGGAGCTGCCGCTCGAACTGCCCATAGAACTGGGTGCCGTGGTCGTGCATGACGGCGACCGGCTGGCGGTGCTCCCTGCTCATGCAGGCAGAGAGCGCGCGCACGGTCCAGACGGAGTCGACGTCCCAGCCGTCGGAGACACGGAGGTCGAGCAGCTCGCGCGTGTGGATGTCGATGATGAGCAGCACGTTGCACCAAGCGCCGCGTGCTGTGCGCACGACGAAGAAGTCCATCGCCCAGATTGCGTCGCGGCCGGCCGACTTGAAGCGCTCCCAGTTGCCGGGATGCCCGCCCCGCGGGTGGAAGCCGTGCTCCTTCAGGACCTTCTGGATGGTCGGCTCGCTCACGCTGATGCGCATCCGGCGGAGCTCCTCGCGGATGCGCCGGGCGCCCCAGAGCGGGTTCTCCTGCTTGAGCGTGATGATGATGGCGACAATCTTCTCGTCGAGCGGCGGCCGGCCCAGCGTCGCTGTCTTCCGCCACGGCCATGGTCCCCGCCGGAAGAGCGCGGTCCACCGGGCCAGCGTCTTGTCCGAGGCTGCGAGGTAGTAGTCCTGGAACTCGTGGTTGCCGCGGGTCAAGAGGTGCGCGAACACCTGCGCCGCCCGGACGCGCAGAGGCATCCTCGGGCGCTTGCCGCGCGGCGTCGAGCTCGAGGAGCAGCGCGCCGTTCTGGGCCTTGAGCGCCAGGTTCTCGCGGTAGAGGCGCATGATTTCCGGCGGGTTGCTTCCGCGCGGGAGCCGGCTCACGCGGTCCACGACCACGATGAGCAGGTGGTAGACGAGGAACTCGAAGGTGCGGAAGGCAAGCGAGAGCATGGGCGTGTCCTGAATTCGTTGGCGATCAGGTAACACGCGGCCACGGTCGAGCCCACGGCGAACTGCTCTGACCGCTTTTGTCAGAGTTCGTGCGGCCCACCGGTCTTCCCTATGGAGCCTCCTCAAGGCGAATTGCCGCCAGCAGCATCGACGTGTGCAGCAATCGGTCGGCGTTGGCCTGAGAGGCAATCGTTTTCCCGGAGCAGGCCGTGCGCCACGTTGTTGCGCAGGTTGAATCCACGCCTCGGACAGGAGGCACTGCAGCAGCTGCACCAACTCCGGGGGCATGGTTCCGTCCGCCTCGCTGGCGCGCAGGAGTTCGCCGAGCGGGCGCTCGCGCAGTTCGCCGTCCCGCATCGCTGTCACCTCGGTCCCAGCCGCCTTGAGGATGCGGCGGACCAACTGCTCGATGCGGGGCACGAGCACGTGGATCGCGGCGATGCGATCGTCCGCCATATAGCGCTCGGCGGCCGTCTTCAGGAACGGCAGGTCGTCCGTCTCGACGAAGTTCGACGCGCTGAGGATGGCAAGCAGATCCGCGCTGTGAAGGTGCCGCTCCGCACGGAGTCGCGAGAAGAGTTCGGAGAGCACCAGCCCGGACATCATCGCCACCTCTTGCACGAGCGCCCGCCGTTCCTCGAACTGCAGCTGCTCAGGCGTGTCGGGTGCGATCTCGGCGAGCGTTCGGTCGTCGACCACGGGCACGGTGATCGCGATCTGGCTCACGATGGACCGGGGCCTTACGCGCTGGCGTCCACCTCCTTCGAGGGACGGGGCGAAGAGGCGCGTCGACATCCGCCCAAGCACGGCGACCGCCGTCTCCGCGTCGTCGAAGAATGGCGCGACCATCTTCTCCATATCGTCCGGGTTGACGGTCACCGGCACGCTGATCTCGTGGAACTCACCTTGCTTCTCCGCGAGCCGGAGCGCATCGCGCGCCTCCGCCATCGCCCGCGCGCCATCCTCCCGAAGGCCCGCCTGCTGGTACTTGGCGGCGGCGTACTTCCAGTGCATCGACCGCACGATGCCAGAGGTGCTTCGTCGCGCATGCTCCTCATGCAGCTGCGCTCTGCGTCGTGCCACCTCCCGCGGATCGGGCGGGGGGCCGAGGAGGCGCTCAAGGGACAGCCGCACGTCAAGCACCTGCACATCAACATGCTCCATCGAGCCCATGCTGACGAGGCCGCGCGCGATCTCGTCAACCGCCCGAAGGAGATCACGGAGTCGGTCATCAGGGACCAAGTCGACGTAGCGCTGCCCACGCCCCGCAGCGAGCCCGACTTCGCACTCAACAAGCGCCAGGGCCCAGTGCGGTGCCTCTGTGATGAACCGACGCTGCAGGTCTCGAAGACCGGCCAGGGCACCGAGGAGAAGGCGAGGCTGGCCTATCTGTCCCGCGATGCGCACCGCTGTCTTCCAGTGCTGCGCCACCAGCATCCCGCGGATCGCGGGATCGAGGTCCCTGGCGGCGATCCAAACCGCTGCGTCCGCGTGGGCCGTCACCACCGCTCGCGCGACATCGATGGGCTTCGGGAGCCGCGCCCCCACGTGCGCCTGCCACAGCGTCCTGAGTTCCCATAGCCCCTGCAGGTAAAGCGCCCGCAGGACGGGGTTCTGGTCCGCAGCCTGTGCTTGCTCCCAGAAGTGCTCGAAGGCGGCCACGGGCGCCTCGCGCCAGGGGCCAAACGCGTCGGCGTCAGTCGTCGAAGCTCTGAGAGCGCTGAAGCCCTCGCCTGCATCGCGCCACTCGTACGCTGCCAGCAGCGAGGCGGACCACTCGTCTCTGCGTGCGCGCTCGGCGTCGCTGCCCGCGAGGAGCCGCGCACGCTGCGAGTGCAGTTCGGCGAAGAGCAGCACGAGTTGGTCCGGCCGGTCTCCGTCGATGCGTCGAGCGATGTCCGAGAACTCCTCTGGCGACGACATCGCACGGATTCGGGATGTGATGTCTTGGCCCATGCAACTCACCGTCTCCACAGAGCAGCCCTGGAGTGCTCGGCTCCTAGCCCAACCCGAGTGCCATGATGACCGCGCGGGTGGGCGAGTCGTAGAACTGCCACTGGATCTTGGTGAGCACTGAGTCGGGGACCTCGGCGACGTCGCGCTTGTTCTCGCTAGGAATGAGGATCCGCTTTGCGCCGGCCTCCACCGCGAGCTGCATGCGCTCCGGGAGGCCGCTGACTTTGAGGAGCATGCCCTGGACGCTCATCTCGCCCAGGACCACCGTTTGCTCGAGCACCGGCTTTTCGAGGAGCCCAGAAACCATCGAGATGAAGAAGGCGACCGTCGTCTCGCTCCCCTCCTTGGCTTGGTTCAGGTTGATGGCCTGGACGGAGAAATCGTATTCCTTCGGCTCGCGCTCTATCCCGAGGTTCTTGAGGTTCGCCTTGAGGTAGGCGTCGGCCGTCTTGATGGCCTCCTTCATGGTTCCGGACAAGCTGCCGAGGGGGATGATTCGCCGGGCCCCGGTTCGTCTGCGTCTGGATGAGGAACAGCGCCAGCCTGCGGTCGGCGATATCGGTGCCGATGGTGTAGACAGATCCCGGAGGCAGGGCGCCTTCCATGATGATCGATCCGCCGCCGCTCTCTGGCACGGTGACGTAGCGCTCCTGACCGCTGTCGCGTTCGAGGTAGGAGAAGCTGGTGTCCCAGTACTCGAGACCAGCGATCTTTTTGAGCTGCTCCTTGACGCGTCGACGCATCTCCATCGCGAACTCGATGTACTCGCGCAACTCGTCGCGGGGTACCTCCGCGTGCGGGTGGAGCAGCTTAATCAGACCCGAGACGGTCTTGCGGACGGCCTTCTGATCGCGTCCGGAGAGGTGACTGCCGAACTTGAAGTCGCGCTCCGCGTAGTCGGTGTAGCTCTTCTTGCGGAGCTCGCGAAACACCTCGGCGAGGTAGTCGGTGACGAGACCGAAGTGGCTGGTGTACGTCTCGTCCCGCGTCTTCTGTAGCTCCCATCCGGGCAGGTAGAAATGGATGCGGTCATAGAACGCCGCGTCCATCTCCTTGGGCATCGGGTAGAAGAGGTGCGAGGTCTTGACGATGGTGCCGATGTCGCCATCGAGATTGCCGACGAAGACAATCGAGCCCTCAGCATTGATGATGTCGCTCCCGCGGCTGAAGGCGCCGTCCTCCATGTAGCCCTTCATGATGTTGATGCCGCTCTTGTCCTTGAAACTCACGCCCGCCGCCTCGTCGAAGGCGACCACGTCCCAGAGGCACACGAGACCCCGCTGCCCGGACGCGAGGTTGACGAACATCTGCGCCACCGTCGTCTGGCCTCCCGAGACCAAGTGGCAGTAGGGGCTCACCTGCTGGTAGACGAAGCTCTTTCCTGTGCCGCGCGGGCCAAGCTCGACCAAGTTGAAGTTCTTCTCCACCAGAGGCAGTAGCCGCGCCAGGTAGAGGAGCTTGCGCCGGTGGGTGAAGTACGGATGGCTCGGCTCGTAACCCAGGCTCCGGAGCAGTAGGTCGATCCACTTCTCGCGGTCGCCGATGCGCTTGCGGCCCTCAATGAAGCTCGACACGTCGCGATTCGAGAGCTGGATGGGGCGGATCTTCTCGATAAAGAACGGGCGGTTTTGGCCCTTGAAGACGAAGCCGTCGTCGTAGCGGAGGGTGATCTCCGCCCACACACCACCCATGAGCAGCCGGTCGTGCTTCCGGATCTCCGACTCGTCGATGTTGACGTAGTCGATGTTCAGGTTGGCGAGGTGGGCCCAGTACTTGTCGTGCGTCTCGACCAAGCTCACGCCGACCTTGTCGATGATCTCGTACGTCGAGTGCTGCTTGATTGCGCTCTTCACCCGCTCGCGCTCGTCGGGCTTGACGAACTTGTCCGAGAGAGTCTGCCGGACGAACTCCAACCCCTCGCGGATCACCTCATCATCGGCGGAGGAGCAGTACTTGCCGAGCAGGAACTCGATCACGAACGCAGGCACGCCGAACGAGGTCCGCATGCGGCGGAGGAGGTCGCTTTCGGACCACCAGGCCCGGAAAGAGGTCCACCGCCAGGGTGTCGAGTTCGTCGAGTTCTGTTTCGTTCGCCATAAGATCCCTCACAAGTTTCGTGCGACCGTCAGCCGGAGGCCGGCCGGGGAGAGCACCTCCTGGTTGTCGACGTCGCGCACCACGAGGTCGAGAAGGTCTCCCTCCATGAAGGCGAGCTTGTCGTCCAACATCAAGACCACAGTTGCCTTCTGCGCCGGGTCGGGTGCGATCTCCTTGCGGACTGGCCGCACCAGGACGCTCGCGTCTTTTCGGCGTAGGTCGACTTCGACGGTTCGCCCGGCCGGCTTGCTGAAGAGGTCCACCCGCTCGGATGGCACCGGTTCGAGGACAACCTTCACGGCATGCGTCTTGACCTCGTACGCGCCCGGCAACACGCGGACGCCCACCCGCTCCGGCGCGGCCTCTTTGCGCGACACCAGGTGAGGGATGACGACCTCCTGCACGGCAACGCCGCCGTGGGCGAAGGACTTCTCCTCCTTGAAGCACGCCATCCCGGCCGGGACGGCAACGCGCACCTTGCGGTCGAACGGGAACGGGAACGTCTTCGCATCGACAACCGCTCCCTCGGCGAGGAGCGCGTAGCGGGCCTTGGCGACGAGCTCGGTCGGCAGGGATCGCCACGATAGGTGCAGCGATCTCGTCGCTGGTCATCACGAACCCGTGGTCCGTGAGGAGGTGGACCTCCGGGTAACCCCACTTATGGAGCTTGCCGACGAGGTTGATCAGGCGATCGACCTCGACGTGGAGATGCCGGATGAGGTCGCTGGCGTTGTCGTGCCCGAGGCTGTCGATGGTCTCGTGGCCAAAGACGCAGAGGACGTCCGGGAGAGGCTTGGGCGCGCGCGCCGCGTTCTCCGCCTCCTCTATCTCCATGCACGTCGCGCCGACGCGCTCGCGCAGAAACTGGAGACGGGTCTGGCGGTCGGAGAAGTTGCCACCCGTCTTCACGCTCCGAAGGCGCCCCTCGCCCGGCCCAGGCTCGTAGCGCAACTCCTCACCGCCGAGCGGCAAGAGGGCCGTCATCCCAACCCATGTGCGGGTGGGAATGCACGCCAGCGCCGGGACGAGCGCCGACTCGGGCAGGCGCAGCCGCTCGCGGATGTCGAGCGCGCAGTCGTAGCGGAGCGCGTCGACGATGACGACGGCAAACGGCCGGCGGCCGCTCCACACGCCGGCCACCACGTCGGCGATCGGTCGAAGCCCGCCGACGGTCCACTCGCCACGCGCGCGCAGCCCCTCGAAGAAGACACTATTCAAGCGTGTGAGGTATTCGCCATAGGCGCGGTTCGCGACCGCGAAGACCTCCTCGAGGTCGGGCTCTCGACTCGCGTCGGCCACGAGCCGCCAGTGGGCGCGGTCGATGCGTCCGGCGTAACCGAGGTAGAGGCTGGCGACCTCCTCGGCGGTTGTGCAGGCGCGCGCCTTCTCGATGGCCTCCTCGCACGCGGTCACGAGCAGGGCGAGCCGGTGCAGGAGTTCGAACCCGCGCAGCGGCTCGGGGCTCGCGCGGGTGAAGTCAGCCTCGGCGGCGAGTTCCTTTGCGTGTTCGCGCAGAAGCGGCAGGTACTGCGTCTTCTGCTTCGCCGCGGCGGCGAACCGGTCGTAGAAGGTCTGGAAGCGGAGCCGCACGAGGTGCGGGAAGGCGAACGAGGTGCCAGTACGTCCCTTCGCCCAGCCGGAGAGATCGTACTCGCGCTCGACTCGTCGAATGAGCCGGTGGTAGTCGCCGGCCGCCGAGCCATCCTTCAGCCAGCGCTTCAGGAGCTGCACGCAGCGGGCGCGGCAGGGCGGATCAGGTAGCAGTGACGCGAACGGGAAGTCGGCAGGCTCGCCGTACGCCTCGTAGGTCTCCGTGAGCGCCAGCCGCAGCACGAGGTCGGCGAGCCACTCGTCGATGAGGACGTTCGGACTGAGGCTCGGCTGCGTATTCGGCAGAGGGATGGGGCGAGAGAAACCGAAGGCGTCCCGAACCTGCTGCACGAACTCGGTGAGGAGCCCATCCTGGACGAGCTGTCCGAGTCGTTCGACGGGATCGGCAGCGAGGTCGAGGATGGTCTGCTCGACATCGCCGATCACCTGCTGCCGAGCCCAGGCTGGCGTCAGCGCATGCTCCCAGAAGCGCGCGTCGCTCTCCGCGAAGCGGGTGGCGAACTTGGCCAGCAGCGAGTCGCGACCTCCGTCCCAGAGAAGCCGCTGGTCTTTCGGATCGCTGGGCAGGTTGACGCCCGCCCGCCGCAGGAACGCGAAGAGGCTCGGCTTCTTCCCGTCCACGAGCCACGTGGCACCGAGGTAGCGGTACTCGAGGAGGAGGTCGGCCAGGAATCCCCCTTCCTCCTCGGGGCCGTCGAGTCGCTCGGCCGGGAACGGCAGATAGAGGACGCAGCGGCGCGCCTCCCGTTCCGCGGTTGGCAGCCCCCGGCTCGCCCAGTGGATCTCGTGCTTGATCCAGAGCTGTCCGTGGCCGGCCTTCTCGTCGTAGCGGAGCAGCGTGAACGTCTGCGCGGTCTGGCCGGACAGGTGCTTCTCGAAGACGGGGAGGAGCCGTTCGAACTCCCGTTTCTCGTCGAACCAGAGCGCGATCCGCGCTTGGGCATGCCGGCCGAAGAGGGTGCGGAGTTCCTCGGAGAGGGTGGCGAGAATCATTCGTCGTCCTCCTCGGCGCTCTTCGTTGAGACGACCTTGGCGATACGCAGAATGCCTGCCGTCTGTAGTGGCAGGATGTTCACCTTGACGCCATCGTCGATGTCCGGATCCCACCCCTTCGGCTGCTCGGCCGCGCTCTTCCATGTCACGCGGATGGGGAACTGGCCCTCTTCGAGGCCCTGGAGCTTCTTGTCGAAAGCCTGGGTTTCCTCGATGCTTTGTTGAATCTCGAGAGCGTCGTCGGTCCTGTTCGCTTTGCGCGCCTGCGCGAGGTCACGTTCGCGGCGCTCGATGAACGACCGGACGTAGGTCCCGCGGAGCTTGCGCAGTGCGTCCTTCCGAAACCGGTGATAGTGGGCGAGAACCGCGAACGCGGGCGTGCCACATCCATCGGGGCTGGAGGCCAGGTGCCAGAAGATGGGCCGGCTCTTGTAGAGCCGCAGTGGTGCTCAGTAAGCGTTGGCCAGGAAGTCGCCGATCGAGTCGGCGCGTTTATGGCCGGGCACCTTCTTGCGCCGCTCGGGGGCGATCGTACCCCCGAATACGTGCGCGCGGTCAGCACCGACGAGCTTGCCCAGCTCCGCGAGTACTCGCTCCTCGAGCGGAGGCTCGTTGTTGCAGGTGACGAGCGGCACGATACCGTCGTCGTCGCCTTCGAGGATCTGCTTCACGCAGAAGGAGAGCAACCGGACCACGTGTTCCATCCGCTTCTGCTCTGCGGTCTTGCCCGCCATCTGCGGCCAGATGAGCTCTGGCGGGCGCGCGCCAAGATCCTTGAGCACGGTCTCTCGTATCTCGGGCGAGAGCCCATATGCATCGAAGACCGCCGTATCCATCTCCGCGTACCATGCCTGGATCTCAGTGTCGGCGGCGGCTTCACGCGCGAGCATGGCTTCGAGGGCCTCAGCGAGCGGGCGTACCGGGTGCTCTTGCAGAACGGTCGCCAGCCAGGGTTCCTTGAAGCGAGTCGAAATCTCGTTGCCCTCGTCCCAGGTTGCCTTGGCGTTGTGGGTTCGGAGTGCCGGCGTGGCAATGCGTTGCCTCATGTCCCCGACGGGCCTTGGGATCGGGAGCCTCTGCACAACTCCGACCTCCCACCGCCCGCCCATCTGCTCTCGCGACGTGCGCGCCTTGCAGAGATAGAGCAGCATCGAACTGTTCAGGACGCCGAGAAGGAAATCGGTATCGACCGCGTTCTTGGGGAAAATGGCTGGTCCCTTGTCGGCGAAGACGCAGCCTTCGGCCATCACTCGAACGTTGAATACTTGGGCAGCTCGGGGATACGTCAGACCAGCTCGAAAGTAGAGCGATTCGCTGGGCAAGGCATTGCCGGATGCCTTGAGCGCTTCACGATGTCGAGGATCCCAGTCGAGAACTAGGTCGGTGTCGACGTAGAAGCGAGAGAATGCCCCTCCCTTCGCAAAGGGGACCCATTCTCGGCGGAACTTCGTCGGGGCGATCTCCCAACGTTGGCGCGTAAAGCGCGGATCATCCCCAGTCGCCTTCCCTTGGCGAGCGTCTGCAAAGCTGGGCTGTAATGCCGGAACTGAGCGAAAGAGGTGGAGCACATCAGGAGGAAGCCAATAGGAGAGTGGGGCTCCATCAACCGCCAACAGATCCCGACGCGAAACGTCGAACCGTACGCCAGTTGCACTGTCCGCGAGCGATTCCACGAAATGCTTTTCGCGTTCATCACCAGCTTGTGTGAGCCGAAAGAAGGCGACAGGGGGCTCCTCGAAGACGATCTTGTAGACCTCTTCGGCTCGCGCCTCGGAGATCTCGATGCCCTCTTGTCGCTGCGAGGAGGTGATCGCGGAAACCATGAGCCGCTTTTTCTTCTCCCGGGTCCCGCAGGAACGGGTTCTTCTCGCTCAAACGCTTGCCCATCACGCGCCTCCCCGTTCCAGCGCGGCGTCGAGCCAGCGCCGCAGCACCACCGCGAGCGGTGCGTGGTTCTTCACGATCCCAGCCTTGCAGGCGCGGATGTATTCCTCCGCATCGCGATCGCGGTCCCATTCGGCAATCGGCGGGAGGTCGTTCTGGAGAAAGATTAGTGATCCGACGACACGCGCCGCGCGGCCGTTTCCTTCGCGGAAGGGGTGGATCGCGAGGACCTCGTTCATGACCTCGGCGGCGAACGCGCAGAGTGCGTCCTTGTCGGCATTGTTGAATGGTGTCTGCGAGAGAAGGTCGCCCTCGAGACGCGCCATGTGCGGCTGGATTCCGTCCGGAGGCAGGGGCCAGACTGTTCCTCCCTTCTCCAATCGGACGGTCCGCCACTCGCCGGCGAACGGGTAGATCTCCCCCATCAGCTCGCGATGGACGTCCCGGACGAGCTCGGCCGTGATCGGCGTGTCGTCGCGTAGCCCAGAGAGGAACTCCCAAGCGCGCGCGACCCCGAGGTCTTCCTGCCGGCGCACCTCTTCGTGGTCGATGCATCCTGCGTAGTTCAGCGGCCAACCATCGGCGTCGACCACCTCGTCCCAGTGCCGGTCGTAATCCTTCCACGGGCAGGCAACGGTCCGGAAGCCGGACGAAGGGGCCTTGGCACCGCTGTAGTGGAGATCGATCACGTCCTTGGCGACCTTCCGATGGCGCTTAGTAACCGCGTAGTAGTCGCCGTCCGCAAGCGCCTCGTAGAAGTCCTGGGCGCTCCGCCCGCCAACGGAGAAGCGAAAGCCGAAGTCTTTCCAGTGCCAGCGCCACTTCACGAGAGCGGTCCTCCCCGCGCGACCAACGCGGCCGTTTCGTTCATGGCACCATCGAGAACCTCTTTCCCAAGGTCTAGCATTGCAACTAAGGGATTCCGCTTGAGCAGGACGTGTGTCCTCAGTTTCTCGAAGGTCACGTTCGTGACGAAGGTCCGCGGCACGAGTGCGCCGAGATAGCCTGTCGGTCGAAGCAGTTGAGTTCCCCGGTCAATGAACGCCGCGTAGATATCGTTCCGGGTCAGTGGGTACGCGGCATCGACAAACTTCTTTGAAGAACCGGCGATGAACTCTCCGTAGGGCGGGTTCATGACGACGGAGTCGTAGCGCGCGGAAAGCACGTCCAGGAGTTCGAAGCCGCGGGCCGTGTCCTCGGCGAAGAGTCGTTGCACCACGTCATCCGAACGGTTCTCGGCGGCATACGCATGGAGCGCAGAGACGAGTGCGTCCTTGAGACCCGCCGCCTGCGCCTCCACGAGTGGCCGGATGAGCGACATCTGGGCGGTGCCACCGCGCTTGGTCTGGGTACTCTTCTCCACCCAGTTGCTCGTCGCGGCCGCGAGATCCTCGCCGACCTGAACCAGGCTCCCGAGCTGATTGACGTGCTGCAGGTTCTGCCAGATGGCGCCGATGAGCTGGCGGCGCAGCGTCGGGTCGCCGAGGCGCCCATTTGCGCGCTCGAGGAACTTCGTCAGTTCTTCCTCGCCCAAGCTGACCGCATCGGCGGCGACGAGGTTCATCTTGCGAACGCGGACCGACGAGGGTGAGAGGCCATGCGCCTTCGCGACCTCCTTCGCGGTCAGGAGGAGAGCGAGCGCGGCGATCTGGATCGAGCGCGCGTCGATGTCGATTCCGAAGAGGTTGCGCTCGAGGATGGTGGCCGCGATTTCCTCGCGGTTCGTCACCGACGCCGTTGCCGGCCAGCTGTCCTGGCCGGCGCGGTCCATCTCCTCGAGGTACATCTCGTAGAGGAGCGCGAAGGCGTACTGACCGAAGTGCATGGTCCCGCAGGCCGGATCGAGGAGCCGAAGGTCTCGGGCCTGCCGGACTTCCTGTCGGCGGTCCTCCCCGGTGCGCGGTACGAGGTAGTCGAGGGCCACGAGCGGCCCGGTGTCATCTGCCGCCCGGCGTGCCAGGCGCGTGTCCGGGTGCATCTCGCGCCAGACGCGCCCGAGCGTGTTGTCGACCAGGAACTTCACGATCCAGTCGGGCGTGTAGAACTGGTTGATGACGGACAGCTCGTAGGGCGTGGTCGGCTTGCCCTTGGTCTTCTGCCGGATGCGCTCCTTCTCCAGGGCGTTGAAGAACTGGTACACCCAGCCGAGGAAGTCCGGTGAGGCGAAGACTTCGGGCGGGAGTCCCTCGTTGATCTGCTGGATGACCTTCTTGAGCGTAGGGAAGCTCGGCGAGAGCCGGCCGTACTCGTGATCCGGGTCGAAGAGGACGCGGATGTCCTCAGTCACGGCGGCGAAGGCCTGCGTGAGGCCGTCCTGGAGGAGCAGTGCCTCCGCGTCCTCTGCTCGCTTGTACTTCGACCCCCGGCTGCCCGGAGGTCGCGCAGAAGCCGCGAGAGCCCGCCGTATTCTGGCCGGGTCGTGATGACCTCGGTGACTTCACCGTCCACGGTCAGGAGCCCACGCGCCTCCATGCACCGAAGGCCTACGAGCCGATTCAGGCAGGTGTACGCCATCTCACGTCGGACGGCGTCGTGGCCCCGCTCGCGCGTTCCTTCGGTCTTCGTCTCCCGAGCGAGGAGCGCGTCGAGGTGTCGCCGGATGGCCCGTTCCTCGTCGCTGAGATAGTCGAGCTTCGCGATCGGCACCGGCGCCTCGTCCCGCTCGAGCCCGAGGCGCTTCATCTCTCTCCCGAGGTCGTCCTCGAGGAGCTTCCAGCGCGCGCGGCGTGAGGGCGATCGTCATGGTTTCACTCCGCCCGCCAGTGCTACGCGCTGAAGGAGCTGCGCAGGGATCTCCCCGAGAAACGACGATTGGTCACGGCCTCGAAGGTTCCCTCGTACGGTCCGCCGCTGTCGGGCGGAGGTCAGATAGAGGCGAGACTTCGTTCGAGTGATGCCGACGTAGAAGAGCCGCCGTTCTTCCTCCATCCGCCGCAGGTCCCGTTCGCTGCGGAAGTCGGGGAAGATTTCGGCCTCGAGCGCGGTCAGGAACACCGCCGAGAACTCCAGGCCCTTCGCCTGGTGGTAAGTGAGTAGGGAGACGGTACCGTCACGTGACGACGCCCCGACAAGCGCCCCGGCACTGACGAGCTGAGGCAACCCGAGGAGGAAATCGGGAAGAGCAAGCCGCCCGCTGGTGGAAATACCCTGCCGTAACCGCTCGAGCTCATCAAGAACCCGCGCAGCCTCCACGCGCGCGCTTCCGTTCTCGGGTGAGTCCGGAAACAGCCCCGGGAGCTCCGCCCGCAGCGTTGCCAGGAGCCGATGCGTGTCTCGGGCGAGCAGCCTCCATCGAGCGATGTGCTCCACGAGCGCTCGCAGGGTCGGGTCGTCCTCGGACGGTAGCTCCCCCACGAGCGCCGCTTCAACGCCGATCGCCTTCTCTCGCGCCGCACGTACCGCGCTCTCGAAAGCGTCCGCGGCCTCCGGACATAGAACCGAGACCAGGTGTCGGGCGCTCTGTTCGTCGCGGCTGTTCTGGAGCCACCGCAGGAGGCGGAGAATCGCCTCGGCCTCTTCGGTGCCACCTAGACCAGCGATGCTCGGGCGCGCGGCCGGGATCCCCTCCGCGACCAGCGCCTCCTCGATCTGATCCAACAGGCGCCGCGCGCGAGCGATGATCCCAATGTCGGCAGACCGCAAGCCGAGTCGCCGCAGATCCTTCACCGTCGTAACGACGAACGATGCTTCTTGGTTCTCGTCGGCCGCCTCGAAGACGCGGATCGGCTCGACATCGGTGCGCTTCGAACGAATCTCCGGCTTGCCCGGGAACCGGAACCGGTTACGTGCAATGACTGCGTTGGCGGCCTCTACGATATTGGGGGGGCATCGATGGCTCAACGTCGAGTAGATCACCTTCGCTTGGAAGTCTGTGCAGACGCGGTTCAGGGTTTCCAGACGTGCCTCGTTCCACTCGAAGATGAGCTGGTCCTCGTCCGCGACCGCAAATAGCAGAAGGGCCTTCGCGTCGACCAGCATCTGTAGCAACTCGTACTGGGACGGCGTCGTGTCCTGGAACTCATCAACCAGGACGTACCCGAACGCCACGCGGTAGAGACGGAGTACCTGGGGTCGCTCTCGGAAGAGCCGGACGCACTCGAGGACGAGGTCGCCGAAGTCGAGGGCGCCGGCCGCCCTCAACGCACTCCGGTAGGTCTCGTGCATTGCCCGGAGGTTGACTGAGATGTCTGGTACCTCGTCCTGTTTGAGGTCGCCCAGGAGCCCGCGGCTCTTCAGGCGCGAGAATGCGTGGACGAGGCTCTCTAGATTGACGCCGGTTGGGACTTGGCCCTGCTCCTGAAGCTGCTCCAGAAGCGCGAGTTGATCTCGCTCGTCGTAGACGACGAATTCGGAGGGAATGCCGATCGCGTGGCCGTGAGCACGGAGGACGTGGCTGCCGAAGGCGTGGAATGTGCCGATGAAGGTGCGGGCTTCGGAGTCGGGGATCTCCGAGTTGAGCCGAGTCTTCATCTCGGCGGCCGCCTTATTCGTGAAGGTCAAGGCGAGCACCTTGGTCTTCTCCATCCCTTTCGTCTCGAGCACATGACGTGCGCGTTGGACGAGGAGCGTGGTCTTGCCAGTGCCCGGTCCGGCCAGGACGAGGTACGCGCCATCCAGTGGCGGCAGTTCCTCGTCAAAGGACTCCGCTCTTCTGCCAGCCGGTGCGTTGATGCGCGTTGGATCCATCCGTATCTCCTACGCCTTCACCGCGGCGCTCGTCGCGAAGTCCCGAACCCGGTTGAGTGCGGTCGCGATGAGCGGCGGGACGCGCGCCGGGTCAGTACCACCAGCAGTGATCTGGTCGGCGACGATGCCGGCGAACAGCGTTTTCCACTTGTCTCCACGCCCCTCTTTCATGAATTGATGAACTCGTTCCTCGGCCGTGAGCAGAGCACGAGTTGGATCGGCGGCCACGAACCTCGCCAGCGCTCCGGCACCGAGATGAGCATTGATTGCCGCTTCGTATTCGGTTCGCGCACCACTGAATATCAGCGCTGCCTCGAGGTCGTGGCCCGACCCAAGAGCGAAGCAGTCGTGCGGCAGAAGAACGTCTTCGCGCAACCGTCCTGCGGTCTTCGCGGTGTCCACGGCGGTCTGCGTGGCGAGGCCGGCGGTCACGAGGTGCCCGGCAACCTCCTCGAGGTCCTCCCCATCGGACAGGATTGCCCATGGGATGCCGAGAGCGGCAGAGCCGATAATTCGAAGCAAGGGCACGTATGCCTTGCCGTCCACGGGCACCAGCGAGATCCCATGGAGATGGAGATCGATGCCCAACGCGCGCGCGAAGCACGGCAGAGCACGCACTTCGGATTCGCCCTCGAAGAGAAGCACTGCTCGGGCGAAAAAGACTTCGGCCGCACCAGAACGAAGCTCCCGCTCCAAGATCGAGCGCTGCCGCGGAGAGAGGAAGGGCGCCCCGGCGTTGGTTGGGTCCTCGACGGGAACTTGAGAAGCAACGCAACCACCACCCGCACGTCGGAGCAAGGTTACGTGGTCGGCGGCCGCCTGCCGGGCGATGGCTGTCGAGTGGGTCGTGACGAACGTCTGGCGCTCCAGCGCCCCGAGCACGCCGGCAATCGCGCGCCGGGCGTGCGGATGGAGGTGTACCTCAGGCTCCTCTATGCCGAGGACCGGTTCCGCTTCCGTGTTGTCATTTTCTTCACGTGCAAGGAGGTCGACGAACGCCCGAACGATGACCAGGTACCCTACGCTGCGCGTCCCCTCGCCGTGCCTGTCGAGTGCGAAGCCGCGCGGAGAGTCGAGGGTCTGAAGTAGAACCTCCAGGTTCCGAAGAACGCTGGCCGGGTCCACTGCCACTGGGTTCACGACGACGTCGTTGGGGGCAGGCGCGGTCGGGATGATCCGCCCGATCTCTCGGAAGCGGTCGCGTATCTCGGCGAGACGAGGCGTTGCAGCGAGGATCGACGTGTTGATGGCTTGCAGTGCAGTGGCAACCGAGGCTGCGGTCGTCGGATCGAGAAGAACGGAGTCGACGAGCCGTCCCCAGAAGCCACGGCGGTTCCGGAGCTCACGGAGCGTGTCTCTGAACGCGTCAGCGAGGTAGAAAGGAATGAAGCGGCGAAGTACGCCGCGCTTGCTCGTCGGCATCCGCCGCGTGGTTCCGTCGGCTTTCACCGAGAAGTAGTCGACGCGGATTCTGCTCTCTGCTGAATCGAACGAGGCCTCAGTGCGGAAATTGAGAAAGGGCGCGCCGACCGAATCGAAGTCGATGTTGTCTACAAAGTCGGCGGTGAACGCCGTGCTGAAGTCCGTTTCCGGCGTCGCTCGGAGTTCGAGGTCGATGCGGATCGTTGGCAGCGCGGCGGGAGCGGCGTTCGCAGCATCGACAAAGAAGTCCTCTAGATCAAACGTGGTCCCGCGCCCGAGGGCACGATCCAGCGCTTGGAGGAGGCTCGACTTGCCGGTGTTGTTCTCGCCGATGAGAAGGTTGATGTCGGATTTCGGCGCGAGGTCGAAGCCTCGCAGGCACCTGAAGTTCTCGATATGGATCCTGGCTATGCGCATCCTCGAGCGTTCTCCGTCTACTTCACGACTACCGTGAAGCCTTCCGCGAGCTTCTGCTTGAGCCGTTCCTTGAGCTGGTCGAGCCTGCGCTCCAACTCCTTCGCCGCGTGTGGGCCGAAGGAACGACCGCCGAGTTCGGCCAGGGGCCGCCACTCGTAAGTCTTCTCGGCTGGCGGCGCCGGCGGTGTCGGCCCCGGTTCTGGCTTGGCCAGTTTCAACAGGTCCGCCTCAATGGTGGACCGCCAGCCGGGAAGCCCCACGGCAATCCCTTGCAAGGCGCTCAGGCTGTGGCGGCCCGAAGCGGCGAGTAGGTCCTCGGCCGTGCTGACGTCGGCATTCGCGAGATGCAGGGGCCCCTCGGCGCCGAAGTACCGGTCGAGCACTGCGTCGCGCTTGGCCTCCGGTGCTTTGCGGTAGGGATCGCTGTCCAGCAGCTCGTTCCTGAGGCCCAAGGTCTCCTCAGCAACGCTGTCGTGGACCTGCTCGTACGCCGACCGATAGCGGGCCAGCACGCGGTGGTAGGCATCTCGGTAGGCGATCCACTTCTCGAGGATCGCGCGGTCACGGACGACCGCCTGCGCATCCTCCATGCCCTGGCGGATTTCCACGGCCTCGGGTCGATCGGCAGGAACCGGCTGCTTGTGACAGAGGTCGAGGACCCTCCGGGAGAGGTCGAATGTCTTGTCCCGGCCATCGGCGAGGAAGGCAGAGAAGTCGGTGGCGAACTTGTTGAGTCCGACCCATTCATCCGCACGCGCGAGGAAGTCCTTGACGACCGACGTTGGGTCCTTCGCTGTCGTGGCCTTCTTGCAGAGCGCCTCGGCTCCCTTGTAGACCTCGGGCAGTGGGAGGGCAAAGCCGACGTAGGTCCGTGCGCGCTCCCCAGCTTCGATCAGGCGCGATCCGACATCTCGGACGCGCGCCGCGATCACGTTCCCCGCCTCTGGCACATCCGTGATGCCGAGCCGAACGAGCAGCTTGGCAGCTGCCTTCAGCTCCTCGACGGAAAGGCCGCTTTGCGCGATGCGGAAGGTGACGCCTTTGAACGTGTTCACCTTCGTGAACAGGTCGGCAGTTCCTGACTCAGTGTAGTCGAAGAGCTCGCGCGTCCCCTGCGCACTGGGGGTTTCCAGATACACCGCGCCCCCACGGAGCGCGGCCGCGAGCGTGAGGCGGACGATCTCCGACGGCCACCCGAACGGAATCTTGGAGAAGAAAGCCAGGAGTGATGCGCCGTCGGTCGGCTTGTTCTCGTCCGCGAGGTCCTTGAGAACTTCAAGGACGGTCGCGAGGAGTGGCCGCTCTCGTTGCAGCATTCCCTGAGAGTCGAAGAGGTCGAGCTCGGGTTCGACCTCGTGCAGCTTCTTCTCGGCCGGGTTCAGGATGCGCGCGACGTTCCGGAAGTCGAAGCGCTTGTCGGCGTCCGAGAAGCGAGTGTAGAGGTTCCCGGCGAGCGTCTTGCCGGCGTCCTGGAGGGCGGTCTTGAGGTCGCGGCTCCCGTCGAGTTCGTGCTCATCGCCGCTCACGTACATCCGCCCTTCGCGGAACGAACGCTCGAGATCCCGAGCCAGCGACTCCTCGATCGCGGCAAGCTCCTTGCGCTTCTCACCCAAGGCGTCCTGTGTCGACTTCGCAGTGTCCTTCGTGAAGCGCTCGTCCTCCGTGAGCTTTCGGAGCGCCTCGTACCGCTTGAGCCGTGCCTCCAGCGACTCCGGTGTCGAGGCAATCCAATGCAGCGCGCGCCCCTTGGTCCCGCGTGCCTTGTTCTCGCGCTCGATCTCCGTGCGGTCCTTCTTCTTGGCTGACAGCGGACCGATGAACGAGACCGCGAGTTCGTTTCCGGTCGCCAGGTCCTCGCCGTCGAGCTGGACGTTGTAGGCGAAGAGAGCCTGCGACTTGCCGTGCCGGATCTGGAACTGGTCGAGCTTCCCCTTGGTGAGAATGCGTGCCTTGAGCAGCTCCTTGGCCTGCCGGACCGCGGGGCCGAGCCCCATGTCGCGGACGACCCGCTGGACCTCCTGCTCGATGGTTCGTTCCTTCTCGTTCAGGTACTTGTACTCACCGCTCGACTCGTCCCGCGCGACGTATCCCGCGGCCTGCAATGCGAGCAGCGTTTGCTCGACGTCGATCCGCAATGCGGGGAGGTCCGCCCGCACGTCACGTACGAGCAGCTTCGCGATGACCTCTGGCGTGCGCGGCACGAACGTCACGCGCTGGAGCAGCCAGAGAACCTTGAGGACTCGTGGCGGCTTCACCTTCGTGCCCGGGACACGGTCGGTGCTCTCTCGGATCGCCTGGACGCCACTCGCCCCGAGGTATTCCTGAGAGTAGAGGTCCTTCTCGATGGCATCGAAGACCTGATCGAAGCCGGCGAGTGCCCCGACATCCTGGTCGGCCAGCTCTCGTGCAACGTCCTGCGTCACCGAGATCATGCTCCGGACGCCACCAGAGATGCGAAAGCCCGAGAGCGCCTCGAAGATGTCCTGGGCGAGCTTGATGGTCTGCGGGAGAAAGGGGTAGCTCGCGATGAATGGGTCGCGGTCGAGCTTGACGAGGTTGCGCGTGCTCTTCAGATCGCCGAGCTGCGACAGGAAGCCTTCGTGCTCGGCGTAGAGGGTCGCGAGTTCCGCGGTCTTCGCCTCGCGCTTCTTGAGGATCCGCTCTCCGACGACCTTGTTGATCTCATCGGAGATGAGTCCCACCTTCACGCAGAAACGGGCGTCGAGCTTGCCGAGAGCGGAAGCTGGAGGTTGGCGCGGTCGCACACCTGCTCCAGCGCTTGCTGCGAAGTGACGACGAGCCAGATCTTTCCTTTGCCCTGGTTCCCGAGCTGCTCGACGAGAGCCCGCAGCTCCTCGATCTTGTTGCGGTCATCGCCGATGAACTGCCCCATCTCGTCGACGACAAACATGAGGTGGGCCTGGCGGCCCCCGGTCGTGGGCTGTGAGTCCACCCACTCGACGAGTTCCTTCGCGACCGACTCCGCCGTGACCTTCTCGGTGCGGTAGGCGTCCATCAACCCGTCCTGGGCGGCCTTCTCGGTGGAGTACTCTTCGGGGTAGATGCGCGCCATGACCTTGGCGATGCGGGAGCGGTTGAACTCGTGCTCCTTGCGACCCTCCTCCCAGGTCTGCCCGAACAGTTTGTGGTACTCGCCTTTGAAGTCTCCGTAGCGGCTGCGCGATTCGAGTCGCTTCTCAATGCGAGCCAGGTAGATGGCGTCGGAGTAGCCAAGGGATTCGTAGAACGTCGAGAGGAGGATCTCCGCGACCGAGTTCGGATTGTTCAGCGTCTGCTTCGATTTGATTTCGAAGGCCACCGTCTTGACGCTTGCGGCCAATCGGATCTCACCCAGGCGCCGCTTGATGTCCCGCGCGAACCGGCCGTCGTTGAGGTGCTTCTCGAACAGGTCCATCGCCGATTCGGCGGTCTCCGCATCGACGGCCTGGTTCTGGAGGAGGTAGCCAACGAGCTTGGCGAAGTGCGACTTGCCGCTGCCGAAGAAGCCGGAGATCCAGATGCCCATGTCGTCCATGGGCTGGGCCCGCTTGCGGCGGGCATCCAAGCTCTCGGTGAAAGTGTCGAGGACGTTCTTAAGCTTCTCCTCCGTCCAGTCGGTGAGGACGAACTCGCGGATCTCCTGCGCGAGCGCAGCGTGGTCGTAGACTTTGACGACGCCTTCAATCTTGCGCCCCAGGTCCCGCACGAACAGGTCTCGGATCGGCATCATGTGCTCCTCAGCTCAGCTTCACTGCGAGGTAGTTGTACCCGTCGCGCTGGTTCATGAAGTAGAGCTTGCCGCCCTCCTCGTGCCCCGGAAACGCGAGAATGATCCGGCAGGGCAAGTGCCGCAGGTCGGCGAGGACATCGGCGAACTTGATGACGGGATAGAGCGACGCCGTGGCGCTGAGGATCACCGCGCCCGAAGAAACCTCGGCGGCAGCCTTCTCGACACGCTGCTTGAGCGCATCCTGCACCGCGCGGGCGAGGCCACGCTTGATGGCGGCGAGATCCTCGAACTCCTGGGTAAAGACGTCTGGCAGCAGCCCTCGCGCCTCGAGCACTTCGAACGGCAGGGTAGTGAGGTCGACGTGGCGGAAGGCCACGCTGCGTTCCGTGAGGAGGTGCAGAAGCTTTTGAAGGTGATCGCGGAAGTCGTTCTCCTCCTCCGGCGGATAGACGACGAGAACGCTTGAGTCGGTCCGTACCGAAGGGTCGGCCGGAGGCTGGAGCAGCATCTCGCGCAGCGACCGCATCTTCGTCTCAAGGTCCATTGGGACCCCCGAGATCGAGATCGACGACGTCGCCCTGAATCCGGCAGCGGAGCGACCCGGTCGCGCTCAACCGGAAGAGGAGGTCGACCGTCTCGTCGAGCGAGAGGCCAAGCAGCCGGAACAATGGCGACTGGACCGCCGCCAGGTTGCCCACACCGGAAAGCTGCAGGGCGCGGAGAAGGAAGCGGACGGATGCCGATCCGGGCGCTGGTCGGACGCTCGCTTTGCGCTGCGCCCCGCGCGCGAGGCCAAACTCCTTGAGCGCCGAAAGGTAGTGGCTCGCGATGTTCTCGCGCGACGACGTCGACCAGCCGGCGATTTCCGGGTGGCTCCGCTCGCGCGACCTGAGGAACGCGAGCACGTCGGCCGTCCGTAGATCACCCGGCGCGGTCCTGAGGTACTGGTAGATCCACTCGGTGCCGAGGTCACAGACGAGGCGGTCGTGGAGCGCGAAGAGAAGGTAGGCCGTAAGTGCGCGGTCATTCTCCGATGAGGCCCGTCGATACTCTTCGAGAAATGCACGAAACAGAGGGGACGCGCCGTCGATGCCGTAGCGCGCCGCCAGCTCCTTCCAGGTCTTCTCGCGCGCGGCGGCGGTGCGACGCGAGAGCACGTTGTCCTCGATGACGCGGCGGCGATACTCCGCGCGGGGAACGGCGCCTTCCACCGCAGCGAGCAGCGAATGCAGCTCTGCGTAGAACGCCGCGCGCGACGCGAGGCGCGACACGTAGGGCTGGCCCTCCCGGGTTGCAGGAAAGGTGAAGGCAGGAGAAACCGGCAGGCCGCCGTTTCCCCGCCGGCCGGAGCGGCCCGCGGCCGACACGGTGTCCCCCTCGATCAGGCTCACCGCTCCACCTTCTCGCCATCTTCGTGCGCATGACCCGACCGCACCCACTCGTCCACCTCTTCCTTCTTGAACTTCCAGAGCTTGCCGACCTTGTGCGCCGGCAGCCCCTTGCGCTCGATCCAGCGGTAGACGGAGTCCTTCGTGACTCCGATGTGCTCCGCGATCTCCTCCACGGAGAGCCAGCGGTCGTCCGTCATGCTCGTCTCCGACCTCGCACGGTCTGGTTCGGCCTAGTCATAATAGAATCGGGCAGAACCTAACACGTCAGGAATGGACCAACAACAGTCATCTTCAGGAGAGAACGAGGCGATATCAGTACTTACGAGGCAGTAGCTGGTCCCAGCGGCGTCGCTGCTCGCCCCAGTCGAGCGAGTCGAGTACGGCGTCCCTGAGCCGGCGCTCGCTGACGGGCTGCGCTCCCGGCGGCACTTCAAGGAACAGAATCTCGGCCTGGATGTCGGGCGCTAGGAGAAGCAGGTCCATGAGCTGGCTGATCCGCGCTCGGGTGAGGCCGAGCGCCCGGGACATGGTTGCGTGGTCAGCGAACTCGCCGACATCGACCCTTCGCTGGAGGGCGTGCGCCAGCGCGAGTTGCCGAGCGACGCGCGCGGGGTAGCGACGGGGCGGCCTTGCAGCGGCCTCCGCAACGCGACGCTCACGGGCGCGGGCCCTCGGCTCGAACGTGATCGTGATGTCGGTCATGGCGCGCCCTCCGCGGCAAGGCCGGCCGGGCCGCGCGGTGAGCATTCCTCGAGGTCGAAGAGCTTGACGTGCAGCTCCCGGGCTGCGCTGTCCACCGAGACGCGGCGCACCAGCGTGTGCAGAAACTCGCGGCGCTCGGCCGGGACGAGCGTGTCCCACAGCCCGTCGAACGCGTTGAGGAACTCCGCCACCTGCTCGACCTCGTGGCGTACGCCGTCAGCGCCCCGCAGGCGCGCCTCGACCTCGCCAAGTTCGAGGCGGACGCGGTCCATGTCCGCTTCCAGCTCCCCGAGGCGCTCGACCATGAGCTTGCTGCCCGCGCCCCCGTTGGAGAACGCCGCCAGCAGGCGTCGGGCCTCGCCGTTCATCTCGGCGAGCCGCGCGGTCAGGCGCTCGCGCTGGGCCTGGACCTCCGCCTGAGAGCCATCGTCCTCGTTGAGGTCGGCGAGAATCTCACGCTGGAGGTCGCCCTTCTTCGCGGCCTCGCGCACCTGGGCAATGACGTCGCCCTCGACCTGGTCGGCCGCGACCAGCCCGGTGGGGCAGGGCGTCCCTTCGCTGGCCTCCCGGTAGCACCGGTAGTACCGGTAGCTCTTGCCGTTGCGGCCGCGACCCATGGACGAGGTCATGGCCGAGTCGCACGCCTGGCACCGGAGGATGCCCGTCAGCAGGAACTCCGGCCGCCGGCTGCGGCGCACGCCGCGCCCGGTGGAGCGGCCAGCGAGGCACTTCTCGACGCGCTCGAAGACGTCCGTGCTGACGAGGGGAGGTTGCTCGCCGGGGTGAAGCTCGTCCTTCAGCCTGACCTTGCCCGCGTAGAGCGGGTTCCGCAGGAGCCGATGGACGGCGTTCTTGTCCCAGGGCCTGCCGCCGACCTGCTTGCCGCCCTTCGTGGTGTGGCGCTTCTGCGTGTGGCCAAGGGAGTTGAGCCGCGCCGCGACCGCGCCAATGGAGCGCGTCTTCAGGTACAGCTCGAACGCGAGCCGAACCACCTCGGCCTCGTCGGGAACCACGGCGAGCGCGCGCCGATCGGTGTCCACGCGGTAGCCCAGGACGGGCGGGCCGCCAGTCCACTTCCCGCGGCGGCGGGCGGCGGCAATCTTGTCCCGGGTTCTCTCGCTGATCAGCTCGCGCTCGAACTGGGCGAAGGAAAGCAAAACGTTCAGGACCAATCGGCCCATCGATGACGACGTGTCGAAGTGCTGAGTGATGGAGACGAACCCGACGTTCTTCTTCTCGAACCGCTCCATCACCCGGGCGAAGTCGAGGAGTGAGCGTGAAGGCGGTCGACTTTGTAGACGACCACCGCGTCCACCTCGCCGCGGTCGATGTCGTCGAGCAGCCGCTGCATCGCCGGTCGGTCGAGGTTCCCGCCGGTGAACCCGCCGTCGTCGTAGCGCGTGGGGAGCGCCGTCCAGCCCATCGCGGCTTGGCTGCGGATGTAGTGCTCGGCCGCTTCGCGCTGCGCGTCGAGCGTGTTGAAGTCCATGTCGAGCCCCTCGCTCGTGGACTTCCGCGTGTAGATGGCGCAGCGGATCTGGCGGGGCGCCTTGCCGTTGGCGCTCGCCGTGGTCATGCGCTCTCCCGCTGGAGGAGGCCGAAGAAGCCGTAGCCGTTCCAACGCGTCCCTGCGATTTTGCTGGCGAGCACCGAGAGGCTCTTGAACCGCTCGCCGCGGTACTCGAAGCCGTCATCGAGGACGGTGACCTCGTGCTTGGCCCCGTCGAGCGCTCGGTGGAGCACCGTCCCGGGTGGCGGCAGTCGAGGGTCACGCGGCCGGGCCGCGCAGGCCAGTTCCTCGGCGGCGCCCGGTGGCAGGCGCCTTCGCACCGGCGCCTGCTCCGCGAGGACCTCGGCGCGCGCACGAGCTGCCTCGGTGAGGCCCCCGTATTTGCGCTCCTGCAGCCGGTACGCGATGCGCTTGAAGAGGAAGTCCTTGTTGCGACTCTTGCTCTCCTCGCCGAACAGCTTGAGGTACCGCGCGCGCAGCTCCTCCATGGAGAGCTTGCGCACCGCCATCATCTCCTTGATTAGGCCGTCGTCTCTTTTCGCCATCTGGCTGCCTCTCTTTCTACGGGTGGTCTCCGGCCGTTAATCCGCTCTCACCTTCGACATGAGCGCTCGACGTGGGACCACAGGCAAGGCAACGCTCTCCCGTTTTCCGGCTGCCACCGAGACGTCGTCGGGCGCGTCAGCTCCGCGGGGAGATGAGGGCAGCACAGCCGGTCCAGCAGCGGGCGAGGCTCGTGTCAGGAGCCGGCGGATGCCGCGTGCGAGAATCCGCGCTGCAGCCTTGCGGCGCTCCGCGGGGCCGAGCTCGTCCTCGTTGTCACGCTCTCCCGTCGCGCTGGTCGTCTCGTCCATCTGCCGCTCCCGTCGATGGCGAGCGCGCATCTGCGCAGGCGGCGCCATCGCTGTTTACCTACCGGGGGCTGGTCGAAAGTGTCGGCGAGCGTGGCGCGTGGCTTCCATGAGCTACGGCTTTTCCTGACTTCCTGAATTGACCCTGCGGTCCGTCCGGCCTAATTTAAGAGGACCAAGAGCGACAGTCTGTGCGAACGGCCGAAGGGGGGCATCCGCAGATGGCGAAGAAGAAGACTGCTGGCACTCACGGCTCCGCGAGTTCGCGACGCGGCCGACCACCTGTCGAGAAGATCACCGAGCGCCAGCGGCGCACGCTCGAAGCCATCCGTTCGTACATCGGGCGGCGCGGCTTCCCCCCGACCATCAAGGAGCTTGGCGAGGAGCTGGGCATCGCGCCGGCGAGCGCGCACGAGCTGGTGACCCAGCTTGTCCGCAAGGACTACCTGCGCCGGGACTCAGGGAAAGCTCGGTCGCTCGAGATCCTCAAGGCGCGAGGGCGCAGGTAGGCGGGCACACCATGGGGTTGAAGTACCAGCCGAAGGACCAGTTCCAGCACCCCGGGTGTCGCACGCCTTCGTCCGAGCTCAGCCGGGCGGTGGCAGCTGGCCGAGGACGATTCTGAATGGGACACATTCGTCTCGGCACGCTGCCGCGAACGCGGCGATGGAAGGAGCTCATCGACCTCGTTGGAGGCGGTGCGAGCTCGGCCGCGGTCGCGGCGGCTACTCTCGACGCGGTCGACGAGGACCTCTCCAAGGTCGCTAATGACCCGGGGCTCAAGAGGGCGTTCTGGCTCCTGAGCCAGCTCCCAGACGCCGCGCGCAGTAAGGACTTCGCGGCGGCACTGCGCGACCTCGGACTCTCCGTCTCGGACAAGCCGTCGGCGGCGGACCTCACCTCGGCGTTCACCGGTGCTGTCGACCGGCATGTCGACTCCCTGAAGGCGCGAAGTGGTCCAGGTGAACTGGCGCAGCTCGCCGCCGTCGAGACGTTGTCGGGCTTCCTTCGGGATCGCGCGACCTCGCTTTGGGGGAGCACTCCCGACGACGTGCGCAGAGAGCTTGGGAAGGTCGCGACCGAGATGCAGTTCGGGCATCTCGCGCGAGACTTCTTTGCCCACTTCACCGAGCGCTACCTCACCTACTACGTCAGCAAGGAGCTGCCACAACACGTTGGCGAGGGCCGGCGCTTTGAAGGCCTCGACGAGAAGCAGGCGTTCTCCACGGCGCTCGAGCTGCACTGCCGCCAGGCGTCCAAGATTGTCGAGTCCTTCGCCGGCGGCTGGTACTCCAAGGCCCGCTTCGAGAAGGACCTCACCGAGGAGCGCACCACCAAGTTCCTCGGGTATGCGCTGAAGAAGATCCGCGGCGAGCTGCGGCGTGGGGCGGCCGAATGACCGGCCCCGTCGAACACAGCCCCGGGGCGGCTCCCGCTCGGCCCCACCCCGCGGCGTCGGGCGGCCGAGTGGCCTGCCCCACCGAACGCTGGTTCCTCTGCGGAGGGGTCGACCATCCGGACGCGCCGGAGGATGCGCTGCGCCTGGCCACCATCGGACCCGACAAGAACATCGGCGTCGACATCGGCGGCATCTGCGACAAGTTGACGGGCCGGCTCTCCCCGCAGTTCCGAGATCTGATCGTCATCGCCTCCTACGTGCTGGCCGCGGACTCCGCCGTGCTGCGCGGCGACCGCCGCGACCCCGACCTCAACGCGAAATGGAACCGGCGCTTCCGATTTGTCGTGGGCGTGGAGTGCCCGGACCTGTGGTCGACTCCCCAGATGCGGGAGTTGCTCGAACAGACCCCTCGGCTTCCTCTCGGATGACTCCTACACATTCGAGTTCAAGCCTGCGCAGCGGCTCGCTCCCGAGCAGTTGACGTTCTTGACGAACGACGGGGCGCCGTTCCTCTCCTGGGACCACATCGATGAAGTCGCGCTGTTCTCCGGCGGCCTCGACTCTCTTGCTGGCGCCGCCGAACTCGCCCTCGGGGGAAAGAAGAACGTCATCCTGGTCAGCCACCGCTCTGCCTCGAAGACCTGGGCGATCCAGCGCCAGCTCATCACCGACCTTCAAGGGCTCTCGAAGGGGTGGGGCCCGGATCACGTGGCCATCGAGGTGGTCAAGAAGGACAAGGTGCTGCGCCAGGAGCGCACGCAGCGGTCGCGCTCCTTCCTGTACGCTGCGATGGCCGGAGCCGTCGCTCATCTCATCGGGCGCGAGCGCGTGCTTCTCTTCGAGAATGGCGTCATCGGCCTGAACCTTCCGATTTCTCGCCAAGTCGTGGGTGCCACCGCGACCCGGACCGCGCACCCCAAGGTGCTCTGGGGCTTCTCGCGCATCCTGGAAGCCGTCGCCGGACGTCGGCTCACCATCGAGAATCCGTTCGTCCTGAAGACCCGAGCCGAGGTCATGGAACGCCTCGCCGCCAGCGGTGCGGCTGGGCTCATTCGACACAGCGTGAGCTGCGCACACGTCAGCGCGAGAACCAACATGCACCCCCACTGCGGGGCCTGCTCGCAATGCATCGACCGGCGCTTCGGAACGTGTCAACGCGGTTGAGACAGTGGGCACGTGAATTCTATGTAGCGATAGCCACCGCGGCCGGTCGCCCGTAGGTCGGCCCGGTCGGCATCGGCATGTCGGTGGCAGTTGGGTTTGGTGGCGCAGGACCGTAGTCGTCGGTGACCGGGTCCGGTGCGCTGTCGATGGCCAGCGCGGCGATATCGACGGCCTCGATGACGATGGGGTTGATGTGCACTGCGGCAGGCGGCAGCCGCACGCGCGGCGCACCGTTGGGGAAGCGCTCAGGATGGGTGCGGTACGCGGCGTCGAGCGCGACCTGGCGCGTCGCCGGCGACCTCGGCGACGCGGCCGTAGAAGACATCGGCCGGGGTGAACAGGGCGAGGCCCGCGTGGTGATGGTCGTCGTTGTGCCAGCCGAAGAAGTCGCCGAGCCAAGCGCGGCCGTGGAGCCCGAGCCGAAGCGACCGGGGTAGTCGGGCTGGTACTTCATGGTTTTGAACTGCGCCTCGCTGTAGGGGTTGTCGTTGGACACGCGAGGGCGGCTGAAGCTGCGCGATGCGCTGAGCGAGTCGAGCAACTGCGCGAGGGTGTCGCTCTTCATCGCCGACCCGCGGTCGGCGTGGACCTGCAGGCCGGGCTCGACGCCGTGACGCGCGATGGTCTCGGCGAAGAGCTGGGCTGCGAGGTGCTTGCACTCCTTGGTCGCGACCATCCAACCGACGACGAACCGGCTGAAGAGGTCGATGATGACGTACGCCATCAAGAAAACGCCCTTCTGCGTCGTCGCGAGCTTTGTAATGTCCCACGTCCAGACCTGATTGGGCGCGGTCGCGGTCAACGACGGCATCGCGTGCGCCTGCGGACGGCGCTGATTGCGGCGCTCTTTGGGTCTCACCAGCCGCGGCGAGCACGCGATAGATCGTGCGGATGGACCCGAGGTAGGTCCCGCGCCCGAGCAGCGTCGCGTACACCTCCGTCGGCGGCTGGTCGGCGAACTCGGCGCTGTGGAGCGCATCGAGAATAGCGCTGCCGCTCGGCGTCGTCGAGCGACGCGGGCTCGGGGTCGCGCGCGGACGCCGCGCGATGGCGGTGCCGGGCTGGGCGACGCCACCGATAGAGCGACGCGCGGCCCACGCCAAGCGCGCGCACGCCGCGCTGACCGGCACACCGGGCCTCGCGTTGCTCGACGAGCCGCATCAGGTCTCGTCCTCGGGCGGCTCGGGAAGCGCGAGGCCCAGTAGCTCGTGTGCTTTTTTGGAGGTCGATGAGCGCGTTGGCCACCCGGAGCTTGCGCTCGAGCTGGGCGACCTCCTTGGTCGGCGGCGAGCAGCGCGCGGTCCTTGGCGTCGAGCTTCGGCTTGCGGCCCGGCTTGCGCGAGGCCAGGCCGGCTCGCCACGCACGCCGAGCTGCCGCCGCCACGTCGCGAGGTGGGAGCTGTAGATGCCCTCCTTGCGCATCATCGCCTGCAGCGCGCCGCGCTCGCCGCTCGCGAGGGCCACGTCGGCCGCCTTCACTAGCCGCAGCTTCTCGGCTGCAGAGAACTGCCGTCGCGCGCCCGGCGCCACGGCCTCATGCGGCGAGCTTGCTACGCCCGGCTCCACGCCGCCTGCCGTCGCTCTCGGCGGCGACCTCTCGACCTGGTATTGGGGATGGCTTGGGCACGCTGGGGACACCGTTTCTCCGCCGTCAGTACAAAGATATCGAGGAGCGGCTGTCTCAGCCAACGTTGGCACAGAGGGAAGGCCCTGGCGAAGCGTGCATGCACACTCTGGCCGGGGCCTACGGTCACAGGTTCAACGGCGTCCGGGTAGTCTCCTGGGGCCACTCCCGAGCACCGTCCAGTCCCGTCCGCGCTCGGGGACATCGATCGCCACGAGGTTCCCGGGCATCCGCACCTTGTTCAGGCCGATGCACGGCACGCCGTCGATCTGCGAGTCGAGGCGGGTGTGGTGGTGGCCGAAGAAGCAGACGCGGGGACGAGTGCCGCGCACGAGGTCGTCGAGGCCGATGGCCTCGCTCGCCCAGTTGAGACCGCGCCGGTGCCGAGGAAACACGACGCCCGCCGGCGCGTCGTGGGTGAGGAGGAGATCGACGCGTCGCCGCGCGAGCAGCACGTCGATGTCTTCGCGGGTGTAGTGCCGCTTGGCGTAGCCCTGGAGATCCTTCGAGCGCCGCTCGTAGTTCGAGGGGCCGTAGCAGCCGCCGACGCCACCGACCGTGAGCCCGCCCAGGTCGAACGTCGTCCCGTTGCGCAGGTAGAAAAGGTTCGGCAGCACCTCAGTGTCGGACTGCGCGTCGAGCCAGACGAAGTCTTCGTGGTTGCCCTTGATGAACAGGGTGCGGCGCGGGGCTGCCCCGCGCTCGGACCACCACACGGGGAAGTCACCTGCGCCATCGTGCTTTCTGGTGGCCTTGTCGATCCGGGCCTCGTCCGGCCATACGCCGAAGTCGCCGACGTGCAGCACCCACTCGAAGCGCACGCCGAGGGACTCCTCGAAGCCGAGGACGTCCTCGTAGAGCCGGTCGAGGGCTCCGTGGATGTCGCCGGCGGCGCAGATGATCATGACCCGTCCACCATGCCCGGACTTCGCGAGTCGTCCAAGCGCGCGAGCGCGGCCGTCGGCCTTGGGACTCTGAGCTTTACAGCTTGCGCTAACCCAGAGCCGTTTCGGTTGGCGGCAGCGGAACGGCAGACCGATCCATTTCGCGCCCGTGCTCTGAACACCGCCCGCGACGACGACAAGGCGCGCGACATCAACGACGTGGGTGCTGTGAACCGGTCGGTGGCTGGTTGGCTGCTGGCCGAGCTGTAAAGCTCAGAGCCGCGCCTTGTTAAACGCGGCGCAGAGAGCCGCGCCCGGTCTGAGCCCCTCAGAGCCGCTCTTCGGGCGTCGCGAAGCAGCTCGCGAGCGACGTCGTGCTCTGAGCGTCACCGTCCATCGAGCACGCGCCGATCACCGAGATGCCGCAAGACCCTGCGGAAGCACGGCAAAAAGAAGAGGGCCTCGCCGGTCATCCCGATGAGGCCCTCTGTTTACCTGGCGCCCAAGGTGGTTGGCCTTGGGCAAAAATGGCTCCCCATTCGGTCGGCCCCACCAACCAAGTTCTCAGGTCGGGGCGCCGAGATTCAACTCGTTCTCAGGCGAATTCCCCAGCCTGGTCCTTGGGTTGCGTGATGGCGCCTGGCACGACCCGAGAATGCTACCCCATTCGCCGGTAGCACCCGGCAGATCCCAAGAAACCTCGATCGGCGAGTGAACGGCACGGAACCGACCCGCGCAGAGCTGGTCCCGACTCGAACATCGTCGCGCTGGAGGTGCTCGCCGAACATCTCGCCGAGCAACCTACACGATGCGAGCGCACCGCGGACACACGAATCCCGTCCGCCCAGGCGCCGGTAGTAAAGGAATCGTTCTCAGCCCGGCGGTGGCCAGCCCAGACCCTACGCCGCTGCGCGCCGCTCGTCGCCCTCGACCAGGGTGTAGCCGTGGAGCAGACCGTGCGCGTACTCGCGCCGCTCCAGTCGACGGGAGCGCATCGCCGCCAGGTCGATGACCTCGGCCTCGGGGGCGGCGCTCGACACCTCCTCGGGCGTCCGTCCATCGAGCCCCTGGTGTGCGCGCTCGGTGTTCGCGTAGCGCCGGTACTCGTCGAGAAAGAACTGGAGCTCGGCCGCATCGGGCACGCGGATGTGCCGCAGCAGCTCGCGGCGGATGGAGCCGATCGCCCGCTCCGCGTAGCAGTTCATCTGGGGGATGCGGGCCGGCGTGACCTCTTCGTCGACCTCGAGCACGCGCATCTGCCGCTGGAACTGCCCGAGGAACTGCGGGCCATGATCATGGACAACGGCGACGGGCTGCCGCTTGGTTCGACCGAGGATCGCGTTGAACATCCGGCTCGTCCACGCGGAGTCCACGTCCCAGCCGTCGTAGACGCGGAGGTCGAGCAGCTCGCGCGTGTGGATGTCGATGACGAGGAGGACCTGGAGCCAGACACCCTTCGCGGTCTTGACCGCGAAGAAGTCGAGCGCCCAGAGGGCGTCCTTGGCGGCGGCCCGCACGCGGTCGAAGGAGATGCTGCGGCCCGGCTGCGGCGAGAAGCCATGCTCGCGAAGGATGCGCACGATCGTTGGCTCGCTCACGCGGATCCCCATGCGCCGCAGCTCCTCGCGGATTCGGCGCTGGCCCCACGCCGGGTTCTCGCGCTTGAGCGTCACGATGAGCTCGACGATCTGGGCATCGAGCGGTGGGCGACCGCCCGGCTGAAGCCGCCGTCGCAGCGACCGGAACCGCGTCGCCCAGCGCATGATGGTCGTCCGGGGCGCCGAGAGGGAGTAGCGCTGGAATGGCTCGTCGCCGCGGGTGAGCAGGTACGCGAAGACCTGCGCCGCCCGGAGCCCGAGCGGGACACGCTTCGGCTTGCCCTCCATGAGGAAGAGGCGCCGCTCGAGCGCGTCAAGTTGGGCCTTGAGCGCGATGTTCTCGCGGTAGAGCCGCATCGCTTCGGGCACCGTCGTGTCACGCGGCAGGCGGCTCACGCGGTCCACGAGCGAAAGGAGCAGGTGGTAGAAAACGAACTCCGTCGTGCGCAGGAGCAGGGCAAGCATGGGGCCTCGATAACATGGCGTACCCGTGCGGAGATCCCCATGGCATGCCGGTCCAGTAGGTCGACGTCGCTCATGCTGGAGCGCCTTCCTCGTCGAGCCCCTGGGCCTCTGGGCCAGGCGGCTGTTGTGGCTCGTCCTTGCGATACACGAATGCGTAGATGGTGGGCAGAACGAAGAGCGTCAGAAACGTCGCACTAACGAGTCCGCCGATGACGACCGTCGCGAGCGGGCGCTGAACCTCAGCCCCTGCGCTGGACGACAGCGCCATCGGGATGAAGCCGAGCGCCGCCACTGTCGCGGTCATGACGACTGCTCGAAGGCGAGCTTCGGCACCTTCCCGCGCAGCTTCCACAGGCGAGCGACCCTGCTCGCGTAACTTCTTGACGGTGGTGAGCAGGACGACGCCGTTCAGCACGGCGATACCGAAGAGAGCGATGAATCCCACCCCGGCGCTGATGGAGAACGGCATGCCTCGTAGGGCGAGTAGGAAAACGCCACCGACGGCGGCGAAGGGGACGTTCAGGTAGATGAGCAGGGCGGATTTCAGCTCCCCGAAGGCCATGTAGAGCAGGACGAAGATGAGGCCGAGCGCGAGCGGCACCGCGACCGCAAGGCGTTCCGTGGCGGCGCTCAAGTTTTCGAACTGCCCTCCCCAGCGGATCACATAGCCGGGGGGCATCGGCACCTGGCTCTGAATACGTGCTTGGGCATCGTGCACGAAGGACGCCAGGTCGCGTCCTCGAACGTTCACCTCGACGTTGGTTCGCCGCCGCACGTTCTCGCGGCTCACGCTCGCGGGCGAGTCCACGATCTGAATGCTGGCGATCTGTCCTAGAGGAACGAGGGGGCCGCTCGCTCCGCTCACCGGAAGGTTTCGCAGTTCGTCGATGTCGTCGCGCAGCGCGGCAGGCACGCGCACCTGGAGCCGGAATCGCCGCTCGCCCTCGTAGACCTCCCCGACTCCCCGACCGCCGATGGCCTCGATCGCGTCGAGTGCATCGCGCACGGAGACGCCGTAACGCGAGGCTGCCGCGCGGTCGACGGTCACCTCCATCGTGGGCAGACCGGCGAGCTGCTCGCCACGAACGTCAGAGGCGCCGGGAATCCCCCGCACGGCAGCCTGTAACTGCAAACTCAAGCGCTCCAGTGTGGCAAGGTCATCGCCGTAGAGGGTGATCGCGACGTCCGATCGCGTACCGCTGATGAGCTCGGCCATGCGTAGCTCGATCGGCTGCGAGAAGGAGAAGCCCAGACCCGGGAGTGCCTCCGTCAGGCGAGCTGAGATTCGTTGCACCAGCTCCTCACGCGTCCGCGCCGTCTGCCATTCGTCGTGGGGCTTCAGGATGATGATCGCATCCGACAGCTCGACACCCATAGGGTCAGTCGCGATCTCTGCTCGTCCGGTCTTCGAGACGACGGTCACCACCTCGGGGAACTCGCGCATCACGGTTTCGAAGCGCGTCGCGCTCCGCACGCTCTCCTCGAGGGACACGCTCGGAAGCCGGAGCACCTGGATGGCGAGGGCGCCTTCGTCCAAACGAGGAACGAACTCGGCCCCCATCTGGGACGCAACGAGTCCTGTAAGCGTGAGCAGCGCAAGGGATATGCCGATGACCTTCTTCGGCATTCGCATCAGCGGCTCGAGGAGGCGCGGGTAGACACGATGAAGCAGGCGGGCGACGAACGGTTCCTTCTCCTCCGTGTGTTGACGCATGAACGTGGCGACAAGGACTGGCACGAACGTGATCGACGCCACCACCGCGCCGATCAGGGCGAAGAGGACGGTGATCGCCATGGGCTTGAACATCTTGCCCTCGATGCCGGCCAGCGTGAGGATCGGCACATAGACGAGCACGATGATGGCCTGTCCGAACAGCGCGGCCTTGCTCACGTCGAGCGTCGAGCCGAGCACGCTCTCTGCAGCCTCCGAGTAGCTCAGCGGTCGACCGCGACCGCGCGCGGCAGCGGCGAGATGTACCACCGCGTTCTCGACGACGATGACCGAGCCGTCGACGACGATGCCGAAGTCGATGGCTCCGAGGCTCATGAGATTGCCTGAAAGGCCCAGGAGCTTCATTGCCGTGAACGCGACGAGCATCGAAAACGGGATCGCGGCAGCAACGATCAGTCCGCCCCTCACACTGCCGAGGAGCAGGAACAAGACCGCGATGACGAAGAGAGCTCCCTCCGCGAGATTCGTTCCCACCGTCTTGATCGTTCGGTTGACCAGGTCGGCCCTGTCGTAGAACACGTCGATTCGGACACCTTGCGGGAGCGAAGGGGAGATCTGCGCGAGCTTGGCCTTCACACTTTCGACGACCTCGCGACCATTCGCGCCGACCAGCATCATCACGATGCCGGTCACCACCTCACCGCGTCCGTCCCGTGTCACCGCCCCCTGCCGAATCATCGGCGCCAGGTGAACGCGCGCGACGTCGCGTACGCGAACCGGGACTCCATCCTCCCGAGTCTCGATGAGGACGTCGCCAATCTCGTCGAGGCTCTGAATACGGCCTTCGCCTCGGACGAGGAGCTGCTCGCCCGAGCGCACGAGGTACCCACCACCCGCCGTCGCGTTGTTCCGTTCGAGTGCCTCGAAGAGCTCGTTGAGGGAGATGCTGAGCGCACGGAGGCGGTCCGGCAGCACCTCTACTTCGTAGGTCTTCAGCTCGCCACCGAACGAATTGACCTCCACGACACCGCGGACCGAGCGGAGCTCGTAGGCGGCAAACCAATCGAGGACCGAGCGCAGCTCCATCGGAGTGTGACACTGCTCGGTATCGGGCTGCCCCGCTGCGCACACCCGATCGCTCCGAACTTCGAACTGGAAGATCTCGCCGAGCCCCGAGCTAAGCGGTCCGAGCTCGGGCGAGATGCCAGCAGGAAGCCGCTCGCGCGCCTGCGTGAGACGCTCTGAAATGAGCTGGCGCGCGCGAAGCAGATCCGTCCCCTCGTCGAACACGACCGTGACGGCCGAGAGTCCGAACCGGGAGACGCTGCGAATCTGCTCGACGTCCGGAAGCCCGCTCATCGACGATTCGACCGGGAACGTGATCGTGCGCTCGACGTCGACAGGGCCGAGAGCCGGAGCGTTCGTCAACACCTGCACCTGGACATTGGTGATGTCCGGGACCGCATCGATCGGCAGGTGGAATGCGTTTCGGACGCCCAAGACCGCCACGAGTACGACCAGGGCGAGAACGAGAAGGCGCCACTTGAGGCAAAGCTCGACGAGATTCTTCATCGTGGTCCTCTCAGTGCTCGTGGCCTTCGGAGAGCTCGCCGCTCCGAAGGGCGCTCTTCAGCGTGAAGGCACCGGACAACGCGAAGCTGGCGCCTTCTAAAAGGCCTGAGCGGACTTCGAAATAGCCGCCCGCGTGACGTCCCAGAGCTACTGGCTGCGGCCGAAATGTGTTTGGCTCGTCCGCCGGCACGAAGACGACGTTCTGACCATCGAGCTGGGCAACCGAATCGGCGGGCACTACGACCACGCGCTCATCGGCGGAGCCGCCAAGCAGCTCAATGCTCCCGAAGAGCCCGCTGCGGAGGCGAGCATCTGGCGCTTGCAGGGAGACGCGAATTGGCAGCGAACGGGTCCGTTCGTCGAGAGCCGGCGCGACGTAGGTGATCGTCCCTGGCATCGACAGATCTGGAAACGCGTGTAGTCGCACCAGTGCTGCCGACCCCGACTGGACGCGTGCAATCTCAAGCTCAGGAACATTGCCGCGCACCCAGACCTTGGTCGGGTCCGTCACGATAAACACGGGTTGCTCGGGCATCGCAGCCTCGCCGAGCGTGGCGTGCAGGTCGACGACGACCCCGTCGATGGGCGAGGTCAACGCCAGCTCTCCGCCACTCCCCGACCCAAACACGGAGAGCTGCCGACGAAGGCCGTCTACCTCGGCGCGAAGCTCTCCAACTTGGGCCTCGGCATCGACGAGCGAGCGCTGGGCTCCGATACCCTCCGTCGAGAGTTGCTGCTGCCGTCGGAGCGTGGACTCTGCTGCGGTGAGACGCGCACGAGCCTGGTCGAGACGAGAGCGAGCGGTAGATACGTCGCTCGACGCGACGACCCCCAGAAGCTGCCCGCGCCGGACACGGTCACCGAGTGCCACCGCAACTTTCGTGATTCGACCCGAGACGAGGGCCGCTACATGGGCCGTGCTGCTGGGCTCGAACTGGATCTCGGCCGGGATGGCGACGCCGCCGGTGAGCGCCCGCTTCTCCGCACGTCCGACTCGGATCCCCGCGCGCTCGGCCGCTTCTGGCGAGATTCGAACCTCGTTCCCGTGCCCCTCGTCGTGGTGCTCACCCTCCTCGCTGTGCCCCGTACCTTCACCGTGCTCGCGCGCCTCGGTATGGCCGGGCTCAGCGCCCTTCTTGCAGGCGGAGGTCAGTGTGACGATCAAGAAGCAAGTGACGAACGTGCGGTTCATGGAGTGCTCTCCTCGTGGTGGTCATCGCGCCAGAGGTCGACACCCACGACCCGCTCGAGGCCGGCCAACGCGAAGAAATAGTCAATCTGGGCGCCGAGCGCGTCGCTCTGGATTCGGAGGAAGCGCTCTCGGCCCGTCGAAAGGGCCAGAATGTCGATCTCGCCAAGCTCGAAGGAGCGCCGCAGCAGCGTGAGGTTCTCCTCGAAGCGCGGAAGGATCTCCGTCCCATAGGCGCGCGTTCGCTGAGCCGCGGCGATGACCTCGCTGCGCGCCTCGGCGATTTGCCCTTCGAGCAGCGTCCGCGTTGCAGCTAGCTCGGCCTCCGCGACAGTTACATCCGCACGTGCGCGAGCGCGCTCAGCTTGGTTTGTCTGAAAGATCGGGATTGGAATCGAGACGACGCCCATCACGACGTTGTAGGCGCCCTCGTCCGTCGGGTTCCCTTCTCGCCGGTATTGCACTCCGAGGGAGGGTCGGGGCCACGCCTCGCGGTCGGCCAAACTAACGCGTGCCTCGGCTTCTCGAACGCGGGCACCCCCCGCACGCAGACTGGGAAGTCTCTGCTGTGCAACCGCGATGAGGCGCTCCTGGGGCGGCGGGTCGCGTGGGGCATCGACAGAGCCGGCCGGATTCGGGGGGCGTGACGCAGGCCAGCCGGCCAGCTGCGCCAGCCGTATGCGAGAAGCAAGAAGGGCCTGCTGCGCGCCGACGAGTACTTGACGCGCCTGCGCTACCTCCGCCTGCGCGAGGCGCAGGGACAAGGCCGCCGTCTCGCCCGCAGAAATTTGGCGCTCGACAACGCGGAGTACCTCTTCCTGAAACGCGACCACGCGCTCTGCGAGACGGCCACGCTCACGCTCGACGAGCGCGCGGTGGAAGGCCGCATGCACCTCACAATGAACCGCCCAACGGATCTGCTCGATCTCGGCGTTCGTCAGGTCGCGAAAACGGTCCGCAGCGTCCAGGCGCAGGCCACGCTCACCCGCGATCTGGATCTGCTGCATCAGCGCCACATCCACGTCCACACCGGTTCCGGCCAAACCGAAGCGTGGACCCGCGGCGACCGAGACCTCTGGATTCGCCGGCAGGAGCGGAGACGCAGCGACGCGCGCCCCCTCGGCTCGTGAGCGCGTGCTTCGCGCCACGACCAGGACGGGGGAATACTGATCCGCGTACGCAAGGATGCCACCGAGGGTGACGTCCTGAGTCGCAGCCGGATCCGGGATTGCGTCCACTGAAACAGCGCCCGACTCAGCGTGAGCGTCCGCGACGGCGCGAAGGTGCGGAGCCGGCGCCTCGCGTGCCGAACGCGCGCCGGGTCCACCATGGGCGCAGGCGCTGGCGAGCAAGTTCAGCGCGATCGCGAGCGGGAATCTACTAAACCGAGTAGTAGTTGCGAGCAGACGAGTTCGATGAAGTCGAGCCATCAGTTCCTCAGCGCCAGAAGTAGGTGAACGCGTGCTCGGCGCCGGCGTGGATAGCGTCGAGCGCCTCCGTACCGGTGTGATGTGGAAGAAACGACACGATCACGAGCAGCAGGAAGGCCGTTGAAACGGCCGAAAGACCGCGTCCGCAACAGGGCACGGGGCGCTTCTCAGCGAAGGCGAACAGCAATCCGATGCGGAGCTTCAAGACCGTGGTGTCGCGGGCCCCGAGCGCTACGGCTTCGGGTCTCGTCGGGCGCGCGGCCTGCACGAGCGCTTCTGCCAGCGACAAGGGCGCCGCGCCTCGGATGACAGCTTCTCGGTCACAGTGGGCCTCGCGTGCCGCCAGCCAGCGGCTTGCATGAGGCTGAAGTAGCCAGCGTCCAAAGGGGTTCGCGGCGAGGGCGATCGAGAGCACCAGGTAGCGAAGCGGGTCAAGGGCGCGAACATGCTCGGCCTCGTGCCCGAGCGCGCTCGCGAGCGCCTCATCGTGCAACGCCTCGGCGTAGGAAAGTCCGAGGACGACCTTCGGTCGAAAGGTCCCCAGCGTTCCCAGGGCAAACCCCGGATCATCAGTCACGGCGATTCGTCCAGCGAGGTCACACAACGACTCGTGGGCAGCGATGATTTCCTCAGCACGTTGCGCGAGGCCTCGAGCTCGTGCCGAGCCGGCGAGTTGGGGGCCTTTGGTCGCACGGACGCTCTTCACCGAGAGCCCAATCAACAAGACGCTCAGGGTCACGGCGAAGAATCCGGGCTCGAAGCATAGCGCGGCAGCCTTGTGGTCGAAGAGACACGCGACGACGGACCCGGATTCCGCTTGGTGAAGACCCGCCGAGAGAAACCAGACGAGTGGCACCGCGCTCGAGCCGATGAGCACCAGGTACCTCGAGTTGAGCCGGCGAAGCGCGCCACCCGATTCTCTTCGCTCCAGAATCCAAAGGATGCCCTTGGCCAGCAACGCGTACGCTGGCAGCACGACGAGCATCACGAAGGCAGTGCCAAGAGCGGAAACGCAGCCTCGGTCATGCTTCGAGCTCCCGCCGCCGCTGCTGGATCAACGCCTCGAGTTCATCGAGCTCTGTGGTCGATGATTCCGAGACTTTCTCCACCAGCATTGCAAGCGCATGATGCTCGCCAACCGCACCATCGAGGACCTCGCGTGCCGTGGACTCGAGGAACTCCTCGCGCGAGAGCTTCGGTGTGTACAAGTACCGTTTGCCTTCGCGCTCGCGTGCGAGCAGCCCCTTCTCGTGAAGGCGGCCCAGCGTGGTCATCACCGTCGTGTAGGCGATGTCGCGCTGCTTCTCAAGAACCGCTACGACTTCGCTCACCGCGAATCCCGACAGACTCTTCGTCCAGACGACGTCCATGATGGCAGCCTCGAGCTCGTGAAGACGAAGCTCGATGCCCTTCTTTCCTGACCGAACGCGGAAGGTCATGGCGCGATCCCGGTGTTGTGGCGCATGTACTACTTGCTATAGTAGATGAAGACCAACCCGATGTCGAGTCCCCTGCCGGTGCCGCCCATGGCTCACGTGACCCCGACCGAAGCTGCATGCGAATGCGGCACGTCCCGCCAGACTAACGACGCCCGCCCGGGGGCTCTCCGGCGCGCCCTGGCCCTCGAGTACCTGACCGTTGGTTGGAACGTCGTCGAAGGCGTCATCGCCGTGGCGGCGGCGGTAATTGCCGGGAGCGTCGCGCTGCTCGGATTTGGGATCGACAGCTTCGTCGAATGCGCTTCGGCGCTCGTGATGATCTGGCGCATACGCGCGGAGCGCGACCGTCGTCTCTCGGACGAGCGGCTCGACGCGGTCGAGCACCGGGCACGTCGACTCGTCGCGGCTTCGCTGTTCCTGCTCGCTGTCTACGTGACCTTCGACGCGGTCCACACGCTGTCGACAGCGGATCGTCCGTCGTTCAGCCTCGTGGGCGTCGTGCTGATGAGCATCTCCGTCGCGGTGATGCTCTGGCTTGCTCGAGCGAAGAGGCGGATCGCGCACGAGCTTGGCAGCGAGGCGATGACGGCAGACGCGGCCCAGACGACGGCGTGCTGGTGGCTCTCGCTCGCCGCGCTCGCTGGCGTAGGCCTCAACGGCCTCTTCGGCTGGTGGTGGGCCGACCCGGTCGCGGCGCTGGTCATCGCGGGTCTCGTCGGCCGCGAGGCCCGCGAGGCGTGGAACGGCAAGGCCTGCTGTTGAGGTCCGAGCGGGCGGTCGTGCAGGTCTATCTCGTCCAGGGCATCAGCCGCGCGCGGTTCACGGCCGCCTGCTTCTCGTGGTCGAGGTCGTGCAGCAGGCGCTGCAGCTCGCGCAGGCTCTCGGCGTCGAGCGCGTCGAGGTCGATGCGGTACCGACGGCCGGTGGCCCGGGCCAGCTCGGCCCGGAGCCACTCGACCAGCCGTCGCTTGTCGTGCTCAGCCGGCGACATCGGTTCCGGTGGCGAACATCGCCGCCGCGTCTTCCGCGCCGAGGTGCGTGAGGTAGTGCCCGAGCGCGCGGCGGAAGAACTCCATGCGGTTCTTGATGCCGCGCGTGCGCCAGGCGTCGTCCATGCGCTCGACGATCGCGGACTCGAGGCGCAGCGGCAGGATCTTCACGTCCGCGGGCTCGCCCGTGCGCGCGGGCCGCGGGCCCACCGGGATGCGGCCCTTCTCGGCCTCGCGGATCTTCCAGATGAGGTAACGCCGGTCATCGCTGCCCGTGGCGCGACCCACCGCCTCGAGGTACTTCGCCTGCAGCTCCTCGACGCTCATCGCGGTGAAGCGTCCGCGCGGGCGCGGCACCTCCGCGGCCTCCGTCTGCGCGGGCGGCGCCGCGTCGTTGGCGACCTCGGGCGCGGCCTCCGGCGTCGGGGCGGGCTTCTCGGCGCGGCGGCGGCCCTTCCCCTTCGGCTCCTGCTTCGGCGCCTCGGTCGCGCCGTCGTTGCCGCGGGCGGCGAGCGCCTCCCCGATGCGGCGCAGGAGGAACTTCCGGTTCGGCGAGCGGCTGGCCTCTCCGACGATCTCAGCGAATCGCGCCTGCAGCTCGGGCAGGCGCAGCGTCTCGATGCTCTTCAGGGTCTTCTGCGTGTTACTGTTCATGGCGGGCTCCTTCTTCGGTTGCGCTCGAAGCCACCCGCCGGACCACCCGGCGAGTCGCACCGGGCGGGTTCAGTTCACTTGGTCTTCCTCGCGAGGTGCTTGAAGCACCCGAGGTCAATCGCTCTGGGGTCGCTGGCGACGAAACTGAAGCGCCCCTCCTGTTCGATCCAGGGCTGCACCTCGATGCGGTCGTCGGCGGTAATGCCGCCGGCGCGCGCGACGTCTTCCTCGTCGCGGAGGTAGGTGCCGTCCTTGTCCGGGTCGTGGTCGGGCGAGGCCGCGCCCTTCATCACCGCGACGATGCGGACCTTGTGGCCGCGCAGGTACGCGTGCTCGCTGCCGTGGTAGGTGGTGACGGTGCCGATGGTCTTCTTCATGGTCGTTCTCCTTCAGCGGCGAGCCGCGTCCCACGCGGCCTTGCTGCCGTAGCGAAGCTGCTGGCCTTCGACGATGAAGACGTCGTTCGCGGCGGTGCCCTTTTCGAACCGGGGCTCCTCGCGCTCTTCGTCATCGAGGTCTTCGTCGTCCTCGACGAGGTCCTCACGGACCGCGACCCCGGCGATCCCGTTCTCGAATGGCCAGCTCTGCTGGCTCATGAGCAGGACCTCCGCGTCGGGGTCCAGGTCCTCCAGTATCTCGATCAGCTGTTTCACGTTCATGGTCGTTTCCTCCGCGCCCGGGATGTCCAAGCGTCGAGGACATACAGGCGTCGCTTTCGGAACAGCTCAAGGCCATTCGCCGCAGAATCGACCTCGCTGCGGGACACCCAAAACAGGGCGGAAACTCGCGGGAATGTGGGGGCGGGACCTGGAGCGGAACCTGCACTCGGGCGCAGCTGTCGCCCGACTTGCGGTCACCGTCCGCGCAGTTCGTCGATGGCGTCGCGCAGCGCGACGAGAGCCGCTTCGACCTTGATGACGGCGGCGGTCTGAGCCTCGGCGAGCTCGACGATCTTCTCGTGCAGCGCCTTGAGCTCGCGGTCCTTCTTCTCGTTCACGCGCCAGAAGGCCCAGCCGAGAACCGCGACGAGGCCGTAGGGTCCGGTGGCCTGAAGCCACGCAGCGACAGAGGTGAACTCGTTGTCCATCGTCATCTCCCTCCAGCTCAGGCGACGGGCGTTGACGGCAAGAGATCACAGACGTCGACGGACCGTCGTGCGCCCGTGGTTCGACGAACCGCCTCCTCGAACGCGACCTCCGGAGCGAGCCCGGCTTGGAGGCGCATCCAAGCGTAGAGCACGAGCCACGCGCCGTCGGCGTGCCCGAAGTAGTGGTGCGCGAGCACGCCGGCGACGGGCTTCGCCGCAGCCGCCACGGGGCCGAGCTGCATCGCACCCTTGTTCAGCCCCACCCAGGTGCGCGGCACCTCGATGCCGGGTGCCGGCGAGCTCGTCGTCCAGCGGATGAGCGAACACACCGCTTCAGCCTGCGCCGCCGTCGGCAGCACGTAGCGTCCCTCGTGGGCCCAGGGCGCATCGATCACGCGTGACCACGGAAGCCCGGGCTTCAGGTTCCGCGGGTAGTACGGGTTCACGACCTCGACGCCGAACGAGGGTCGGTTGTGAACCTTCCCCGCGTGCCAGAGCACCTCGGTCGCGAGGTCTCCGTGCTGCGTGAGCTCGCCGTCAGGGCCCATCACCAGATGCACGCTGAGCCCGCGCTTCTGGAGGACGGCGATCGTCGACGCCACGCTGCGCGTAACGGTCTCGTGGATGACGAGCTCGGTCGCGCGCGTGCGCTTGCCCTTCGAGGCGAAGCGCACGACGCCGTCCTCGAGGAACGTCCGGACGGCCATGCCTTCCGCCGCACCGGTAGCGACGCCGCCAACGACGAGGCCAGTCACTTGCTCTCCTCGATCGGTGCGACCACCGGCTCCAGCAGAGGTTCGGGCCCGAGCTCGGGCTCCGGGGCAAGGACGGGCTCCACGACGACGGGCACCGGTTCGAGCGCCGCCTCCACGGTCGGCCGTTCGATCTTCATGCCGGTGGGGAACCAGCGATCCCGCGTGGCCTTCGCCACCGGCCGCGCAAGCGTCTGGTCTGCCCGGCCCAGCGAATCGAGCAACGCCGGGATGACCTTGTCGGTCTTCACGAGCTCGGCGTGGAGCTCATCGACCAGCAGCCGGTGCAGATGCCCGAACGCGCCCGGCGCCGGGTACTCGGGCTCATCATCCGGCGACCGGATGAGGAACTCCGTCGACGCGCACGTGGGGCACGCGGGCAACGGAATCGTGCGCGGGTCGGTCTGGGCCTCGTGGGCGACGCCCACCTTCAGCACCCCCATCGCGATGCGGTTCTCGGCGCTGCACTTGCCGCAGCGCTGGACGACCTCGGTGCTGGTTACTTCGTAGATGGCCATGGGAACCTCACGCGACCGCCGTGTACGTGCCGAACCACCAGAACGTCGAGAGCGACGGCATGCTCTGGTAGCTGTAGAAACCGAACCCATCGCGGTCGGCGAAGTAAGAGCTCGGGCTTCCAGAGAAGGATCCGTTCGCGTTCAAGACCGAGAACGTGAGCGACGACGGTGTGGCCGGAAACCGGTTCCGGAAGGTCACCGAGCCACCCCCCGCGAGCGTTCGGGTCGCGGTGTCGGCGTTCGTCCACTCCATCCCCAGGCGCCCGATCTCCTGCACCGAGCCGCTCATCTCGAACGCGGAGTTCGTGGTGCTGCTCATGGGCAGCCTCCACGTGCGCGACCAGGTGGTGAAGGTCGCGGCGAAGCTGTTCTCGTGGAGGAACTCGATCTCGCTCCGCGACATGCGGAAGCCGCCCGAGAAGTAGCCGGTGTTGTCCCGCGCCCAGGCGCTGCCGTTCCACGACGCGTTCAGGGTGAACCAGAGCGAATCGCTGTCGGCGTAGATGCGCAGGTGCGTCGGCGCCGTGCCCGACGCATTCGAATCAAGGATGAGCGCCTTCGAGCCACCGAGCGCCGGCTGGCGGATCGTTCGGTGCTGACCCGGGTTCGCCTCGTTGCCGCGGAAGTGGTCACCCTCGTAGGCATCGACGACCTCGGCGAGCGAGGTCTCCACGTTCACGGCGTTGAGGTTGCCGCCGGCATCCGCGACCGAGATCGCCGAGGCGACGTGCGCTCCCGCCGCCTGGTTCAAGTGCGTGTTGATAAACCCGAGAAGCGCTGCGAGCCCGGCGCGCACCGTTCCTGCGGCCAGCGCATTCGGCGCGCCCGCAACCGCATCCACGCCCACCAGCGTCGAGCCTGCCGTCCCGGCAGCGACTGCGGCGAGGTCGGTGACGATCTCCTGGAGCTGCGACTGGACGTTGATGCCGCCAATGTTGTTGTGGGCCGTCGCTGCGATGGCGCTCGCGTTGTGAGCACCGGTGACCGCGCCGACGTGCGTGTTCAGAAAGGCGAGCAGCTGCGAGAGCTGGCCGTCGACGTTTCCAGCGGGCAGTGCGTTCGGCGCTCCAGCGACCGCATCGGCACCGACCTTCGAGGCGCCTGGCGTTCCTGCCACGGCCGACGACAGGTCGTCCACGATCTCGTCGAGCGCGGCCTGCACGTTGGTCGCCGCGACGAAGCCGTGCGCCGTGGAGGTGACGTTTGCTGCCGCGTGTTTGTTGGCCGTGCCCGCGAAGTGCCCCGCGAGCAGGGAGTCCACCGAGTCGAGCGCGGCCTGGGCGGTGTTCACCGCGGGCGCGATGACGGCCCAGAGCCCCGACACGATCTGCACCGCGTCGCCTGTGGCGAAGATGAACGCCTGCCGGCGCGAGGTGTCGAGATCGCCCGAGATGATCTGCGTCTGCCCCTGTCGACGCAGCACGTCGCAGACGAGGAGTTCGTCCTGCTGGAGCGGCACCTTCGGGGCGGTGCCGATGTTCGCCTCGGGTCCTTGGCGAACGACCAGCTCGAACGACTCGTCGCGCCGGAAGTAGACCTGTTGCGAGTTGCCGTCCGTGCGTGGATCGGAGAGCAGGCGGTCGAACCGCAGGAACACCCCGAGCCAGCGTTCCTTGCCGGCGACCGTGACCTCGGTGGGGATCCCCGAGTCGTCCACGGCGCAGTCGACGCGCTGCCCGGTGCCGAAGAAGATGCGCTGGCCGAGGTTGTCGTACGCCCGGCCGGGCGCCGTCAGATCGATCGTGAGATCGGGGACCGGCGAATGTGGCGTGGGCTCGGCCCCGCTGATGACGCCGAAGACGCCGAGGTCTGCCGCCAGGTTGCGGTCGGCCTTCTCGAGCAGCTCGAACGCGAGGTCGAGTTCGGCCTCGCTCACGCGCTGGCGGAAGTAGTAGTCGAGACGGTCGGCCATCGGCTGCCCTCGGAGATGAGCCTCCACGAGGGCAAAGCCGGCCCCGACCTGAACGGGGACAGTGTCAGGGCGGCGCCAGGTCGAGCACGGCCCGGGCCGACGTCAGGCCGCGGGGCGGCCCTCGCGTGCCACTGGCACGGGCAACGCTTCGGTCACCAGTTTCCCGGTCTCACGCGCCGCCGGGCGAGGCAGGAGGCGGGTCGAGTTGAGGATAAAGGCCAGCTCAGACGACACGTGGATGAAGGCGGCGAGGAGCGGGTTGAGCAGTCCGAACGCAGCAAGCCCGACGCCGACTCCGTCGACGACCAGGGTGCCGACGAAGTTCTGCAGAATGATGCGACGACACGAGCGAGCGATGCGCAGCGTCTCCACGAGCTTCAGGAGATCGTTGCCCAGCAGCAGCACGTCCGCGCTCTCTCTCGCCACGTCGGTGCCCGAGCCCATCGCCACACCAACGTCTGCCTGGGTCAGGGCGGGCGCGTCGTTCACGCCGTCGCCGACCATGACGACCTGGCGGCCGGCGGCCATCAGCACCTTCACGCGCTCCAGCTTCTGCTCGGGCAGTAACCCGGCGCCAACCTCGTCGACACCAAGCTGTTCGCCAATGGCCTCGGCGATAGCCGCGCTGTCGCCGGTCAGGAGCACGGTCCGCAGGCCGAGGGCGCGGAGTTGCGCAACCGCCGCGACGGCTTCCGGCCGCAGCACGTCGGCGATGTGGATGGCTCCGAGCAGCGTCCCGGCTCGTGCGACCAGCACCTCGGTCAGCGCGGCGGGTGCCGGTGGACAGGTGTCGAGAGCCACCTGCTGTTGTTCGAGCAGCGCTCGTTTTCCGACGACGATCTGTGTGCCGCCGTGAGCACACACGATCCCCATGCCCGGCGTGTACGAGAAGTGCTCCGGCTCTGGAGGGGCGCTCGCCAGACGCGTGAGGACCGCTCGCGCGAGCGGATGCTCTGATCGCTTCTCGGCGATGCCCGCAGCCTCCAGCAAATCGTGCTCGTCGACGCCGGGCATCGGCTTGATCGCGACGACCTCCGGGACGCCAAGCGTCAGCGTGCCGGTCTTGTCCAGCACCACGGTGTCGACGTGCCCCAACCGTTCCAAGTACAGCCCGCCCTTCACGATCGATCCCAGTCGTGCGGCGCGACCGATCGCGCCCAGGATGGCGAGTGGGGTTCCGGCGGCGATCCCGCACGCGCCCGCGACAATGACCACGGAGATCGTCGAGCGCGCGTCGCGGGTGACGAGGAACGTAAGCCCGGCGCACGCGAGCGCGAAGTAGACCAGATACCCGGCGAGCCGATCAGCAGTCTTCTGGATCGGTGCGCGCGCGTGCTCGGCGCGCTCGACGGCCTCGATGATCTGTCCGAACGCCGTGTCGCGCCCGATTCCTGACGTCCGGATCTCGAGGACACCGGACTGATTGATCGTGCCTGCGAACACCCGAGCGCCTGGGACCTTTTCTACGGGCAGCGACTCGCCCGTGATCGTCGCCTGGTCGACGAAGCTGTGGCCGCCCACCACCTCGCCGTCGACAGGAAGACGCGCACCGGGTTTCACGACGACGACGTCGCCGGGATGGATCTCGGCGATCCCGACCTCGTGCTCGCTGCTTCCCTGGCGCACGGTCGCGGTTCGCGGCAGCAGGTCAGTCAGCTGCTTGATGGCCCTCCGTCCGCGCCCGACGGTCTGGTGCTCCAGCACCTCGGCAACGAGCACGAAGAGGACGATCACGGCGGCGGTGAAGCTCTCGCCGATCGCGAGCGCGGCACCGATGGCGATCGTCATGGACAGCTCCATCGTCATCCGCCGCTTGAGCACCGCCCCGATCGCCTCCTTCCAGATCGGGAAACCGCCCACGACGGTTGCCACCAGCGAGATCAACTCGACACGGGCCACGGGGCGCCACGGGAGAAACCAGCTCGCCAGTACCGCGAGCGCCACCAGGCCGATGCGGATCAGCTCTGCGGCGTCGAGGTGGTGCTCGTGCTCGTCGCCGGGCTGTTCCTTGGGTGCGCCCATCGCCTCCTCAGTCATCGGAGATACGTCCGCAGGACTTCGATCAGCTCGGCAGCCGCCTGGGCGCGCTTCGACTCAGGCCGCTGCGCCGGATCGACGACGTGGAAACGGATGTGGCCTTCGAGGATCTCGATCATCAGCCCGTTGAGCGCGCCACGGCAGGCCGCGAGCGTCATCAGGACTCGCGAGCAGTCGTCGTTTTCAGTGATCGCCGCCTCGACCGCGTTCAGCTGCCCGCGGATCTTCTTCACGCGGGCGAGCAACTTCTCCCGGTCTCGCTGGAGATGGGCCATGCGCCTCTATACCATAGGGGGGTATGGTTGCCCAGTGAGACAGCGTGCCTACTCGGTCGGCGACGCCACCCATCCGGCCGTTGCCGAACCCGCTCTCCTGGGGCTTCTCCCGGGAGGCGGCTTGCAACTTTCAGTGTAGGTCGCTCGTCTCCCCGAGCTCGCTCACCCCCAGCTCCCAGTGCTCGAACGTGGGCGGCGGTCCGGGCTCGATGAGGTCCACGAAGTGGGTGTGGGCCGGTCGCATGTAGTCGACGATCGCCCGGAGCTGCTGGCGTTCGGTGTCGGCGAGCGGGAGCCCCACCGTGACGTCGAAGGCGTACCGGGCGAAGCGGTCCGACGGCCCCAGCTCCCAGTCGACGCCCAGCTCCGACTCGCCGAGCACGAGGGTCGTGCCCGTGAACGGCGTGATGGCCTCGACGTCGATGCCGAGGAAGAAGCGGATCGCATTTCGGATGCCGCCCGCGGTTCCCTTCTGCCGGTACATCTCGACGAGCACCGAGGCCAGACGGCGCTTGCCGAGGGCATCGATGTCGAAAGGGAACGGGTTTCCGAGGTCGGCGAGGATGGCATCGAGAAATGGTTCGGGGGCGCGCTCGAGATCGAAGAGATCCGGGAACCGATCCGCCTCCGCGAGCAGGAGATCGAGTGTCTCCTGCAGGCAGGCGATGAAGCGTCGCAAGTCTCCGGTCGCATCGGTGCGGCGGTTGTGTTTCGCAGCATCGACCACAGGTCGAACCGCCTCCCCTGCGGACGCGCTGGCCGAAAGCCGACGAACACGGCCTGATCGAAGGGCGGCTCGACGGGGTTGCCTTGGACGTCCGTGACCAAGGCCGCGATCACGCGGTAGCGGACGTCCGGGGTCATCTCGGTGTCGAGGTCGACCCGCACCACGCTTCCGAGGGACTCGGCACCGATGACGGTGATCGGCACCGCCGGGAAGTCGAGCGGCTCGAAGGTGAACGCTGCTGCGCCGGAAGCGACCACGGCCTCATCAAACCCGACCTGCACGATCTTCTGGGCGGTCGCTTGGGCCGCGACCACCCGCGGAGCGGTTCGGTCCTCGATCGCGAACGAGTAGACCTCGTCGAGATCCGCCGCGCCGCCCACCAGGGTCGACACCACGCGCACGTTGACGACCGCCTGGCTGGCGAAGGGCGTCGCCCGGTCGAGCACGAGGCGCAGCGTGTCGGCGGTCTCCGCGACGGAGGCGCGCGGACCATCGAAGCCGGGACGCACCTCGGGAACCAAGCTGCCGTCGAACGCGAGCACTCCCCCGATGAAGACGCGCGTCGCCGCCCGATCGACTCCATCCAGTCCGGTATCGACAAGCTCGAGCCCGACCGTGCTGTCGATTGGCACGCCGGTTTCGCCGGGACACGGGTCGCGGTTGATGAGCGCGAGCGGGCTCGGCGCCACCACCGCGGCGACGTTGTCGACGACGAGCCCGGGCAGCTCGAGGATCGGCATCTACACCCCCACGAGCTCGAGTCGGACACCGATCTGGTGCAGACCCGAGAGCTTCGAGACGTTCGCGGCGAGGTCCGTGAACGTCCGCGTGCGGCCGGGCTTCGCCGTGAACGTCGCGAGCTTCGCTCCGTCGACGATGATGGAGGCCTCCCAGGCGAGCGTGACCGGGAGGCCCGCGGGCACTCGCAACGCCAAGTGCGCGCGCACGAAGTCGACTCCGGTAAGGTCCGTGTCCTGAACGACGTCTGCGCGGTCGCCCTCCGTGAGTTCGAAGAGGCGAGCTGCTTCGTCCTCGCCCAGCACGAACGCCCAGTCGCCGCCTCCCGGTGGGACGGTCACGGGTTTCAGGCGCCCCTGGCCGAGCCCGAGGCGACTCGTGAAGGCGTCAAGCTCCATCAGGTCTGCCTCAGTAGCTCGACGTGATCGAAGAAGGAGCGGCGCGTGGCGTCCTTCACCATCACGCCGAAGCCACCGCGCCCGGAGGTCAGCGGCTGACTGCCGGAGTTGATGCCGGTGTTGTCGTCGATAAACTCGGCCATGCCGGCCACGGGCTGCCAGTTCGGCGGCGTGCCGAGCGGCTGCGCGACGAGGTCGTTCCTCAAGACCTTGAGCACGACGTCGCCGTTCAGGTTCACGATGACGTCGAGGCGCAGATGGAGCCACGTGCCGATCTCGAAGCTCTCGCCGGAAGCGAGCAGCACGCCCGGCCCTTCTGCGTCGGGGATTCCGGTCGAGACCATCCCCTTGCGGATCACGATGCGGTGGGGGTCGTCGTCGGATAGCCCGAGCAGGTACGCCGTGTCGTTCACCGAGTTGCCCTGGCAGCCGAGGAAGAAGAACGGCGAGAAGCCGATCGGACCGCCGCTCGGCCCACGCTGAATGCAGCCGCGGATGGACGCGCCCTTGGCCATCGGTGCGAAGTCGACGAGGTTCGCGAAGAGAGCGACGGCACCCTGCACGGCGGCGAGCGAGTTGAAGGCGTAGAGGAAGCTGCCGCCACCGGGCGGGCGTGCGATGCCGGCCGTCACGCCGCGATCCACGGTCGCGATGTCGAGTCCGTCGTTCAGGAAGGTCCAGTCTGCCTGTGCCATGCGTGTCTCCTCAGATGGTCGTTGCCGCAGTCCAGCCGTTCTCGAAGTCCTCGCGGCTCTGCGCTCCGGCGTCGAACATCGCCGGGGCCGAGGTGACAGCAGCCCACGTGAACGCGAAGGACTCGTTCGAGCGCCACTGGTCCTCGAAGTCCTCGCGCGGCTCACCGTCGAAGATGCCGGTCACCGCGGTGACCGAAGCCCACGAGGTCACGTAGGCGTCGTTGGCCCAGCCGGCCTCGAGGTCCTCGACCGCGCCGCCGCCGAACGGGCAGACGGCGACCTGCCCACTCGGCAGCTCCGTCAGGTAGTGGTCGTTGTCCCACGCGTCTTCGAAGTCCTCGAAGCCCTCAGCGAGCGGATCGAAGAACGCGATCGCCAAGTCGCCGGCACCGAAGCTGAGCTTCAGCTCCGACCAGCGCTCGAAGTCCCAGGCACGGTGCGGGACGGGGCCGAGCCGCGACCTGGCGGCCGCGACGAAGGTCAGGGGTCAGTGGTCGGCGTCTCCTGGATTGGCGCCCGCATCCTCGAAGCTCGAGTTCAGGAGAGGCATCAGAGAATGCCTCCGGTGTCGCCGCTCACGAGCGTGACGGTGCCGAGCACGGGGAACTCGCGGATCGCCAAGCGCACGTCGGCGGGCAGTCGGTTGAGCTTGAGGTCGCCGTGGAGGTCGCCGATCTTGCGCACGCCCTCCGTGTCGCGGATGACGTTGAAGATGTCCGACCAGGACACCTCGCCCACCGGGTTGCCGTCTGCGTCCTTCACGTTGAAGCCGAAGTCGACGAGCGGGTTCGGCGTGCCGTCCGATTCGCTGACGCGGAACATCGCCTGGAGGTTCTGCTTGATGCGCTCGCGGATGGTCGCTGGCGCTTGCCCTTGGCGCAGGTACACGCGCGCCTCGATGTCGATGCGCTTGTAGACGGGGCTTTGTACGGAGACCTGGAAGGTGAGCGTGGACGGGTAGACCTCGGTCACCTGCTGAAAGACGAGGTTCTTCAGCGCCGGCGTCGGCAGGCCGCCACCCTGGGGGATGACGTAGAGGACGCCGCTGTTCTCCTGGATGGTTGAGTCCTCGTTCGACGTGAGCATCAGCGCCCGCGCGACGCCCGGAACGCGGCGAGCGTTCACCTCGAAGTCCTCGCGCGTGACGCTGCGGGTGAGCGTGCGCAGGCTCTCGGGCGCGAGCAGCTTCGCGGAGGCGACGCTCTGCCGATCGGTGCCGCCGGAGGCGGGCTCGGGGTTCGTGGCGAACACCTGCACCGCCCGGCCGTGCGCGTCGCTGAAGGTGCCTTCCACGACGACGACGCGGTCGGCGTCGACGTTGGCCGCAGCGCCGCCGCCGGTCTTGTAGGTGATCGTCACGGTGCCCGTCGGCGGCGCGCCGCTCGTGCCGCTGCCGAAACGCACCGTGGCGCGATCGCTCTGGTCGACCAGCACCAGGAAGTGCCGATCGTTCGGTCCTGAGCCGAGCAGGCTGTCCTCCTCGGTGTAGCTGCCGTTGGCGGCCGAGACGCTGACCGAGTCGTCGAGGTAGGGCGCGTGGTCGAGTGCGATGTCGAGGCTAGGGAGCCCACGCGTATCGAAGAGCTGCGTGTACGTCTTCGAGTCCTCGACGACCCCCGGAGCCTGCGTCGCGCCCACGGCGATCACCACGTCGGCGAGCAGCTGAAACGGATCGGCTCGGTCACCTCGCGCGTGCGGACGACGGTTCCGGCCGGGATACGCACGTCCGCAGCGGCTGGGCGCGCGATCGAGAAGACGACCTCGGCCGTCGCCGCGCGGGCGCCGTGCAGCCGGTAGCCCAGCATCTGGGCGAGCGCGATCACGTTCTTGCGCTGCGTGGCCGTGACGAGCCGCGACTCGCGAGCCTGGTTGTCGAGGTAGTACGTGACGACGTCGCCGACAAACGCGTAGAGCTCGATGAGGACGTTGCCGAAGCTCGCGACCGCGAAGTCGGACCAGTCCGGAAAGACGCTCCGGACGAGCGCGATCAGCCGACCGCGCAAGGCGTCGAAGTCCTTGTCGGTCATGTCGAGGCTGGACGGCAGTAGGGCCACGGACGGTGCTCCTCCGTTGGAGCAAAGCCCCCGCGAGCCTCATTGGGGACAGCTCGTCAGCCCTCGAGCGTGAGCGCCACCTCGGCGGTTCTTCCTTGCCGCTGGCTCGCCTCGCGGAACCGCACCTTGAGCTGGAGCGTCGCCCCGTCCCGAACAGCAGTGGCCTCGGCTCGGCCTCCGGCACCCAGCGGGCTGAGCGCGTCGCGAACGTAGACCCTGGCGAGCGCGGCCAGAGCGTCGTCGTTGCGCTGGTGTCGGAGCAGGTGAAGCCCCGAGCCGAACGAGGTTCTCCACGGCAGCTCGCCGGACGACCTCGGCGTCGCGCCCTCGGTCATCAGCGCCTCGAGCACCTTGGAGGCGAGCAGCTCCGCGCCGGAGCCCGAGGCGAAGTCGCGCTTCTTGTCGCGGCGGAAGGACGTGAGAAGGCCGGTCGGTGCGTCGCTCATGGTCGTCTTCTCCTCACGGCACCGGCACCGCGCTGCGCGCGGTCTGGAGCGCCTCGATGATCGCGTCGATGGGCGGAATGACGTCGTCGAGCGGGCGCCCGGCGAGTTCGAGAGGTCCGGGATCGTGGGGCCACCCACCATGCCCAGGAATAGGTTGATGAGGCCGAAGAGCTTGCCGAGCGCGGCGAGGCTCTTGCCGACGTTCGCGGCCTCCTGGGCGACGTTCGCCTGGGCGCACTGGGCGATGGCCATGAGCCCGGCGTCGTCGAGGTTCGTGGCGCGGTCGATGACGCCG